>USLP01000009.1 GCA_900555525.1 uncultured Eubacteriales bacterium | reverse complement strand
CGCTGACTTCGATGGTGACCAAATGGCTGTTCACGTTCCACTTTCACAAGAAGCTCAAAACGAAGCAGTTGATTTAATGTTAGCTTCTCACAACATTTTAGGTCCAAAAGATGGAAAACCAATTTGTATTCCATCACAAGATATGATTTTAGGTAACTACTATCTTACTCTTGAAGATAATATTGAAGGCTTTAAACGTAAGGCTGAATATTATAGAAGCATTGGCGATAATGAAGAAGCTGATAACTATGAATTATATTCACAAAGTGAAGGTAAAGTATTTAGAAATTTCGAAGAAGCAATGCTTGCTTACGAAACACATCAAATTCACCTTCACAATCGTATTGCTATTCCAGCATCAGCAATCAAAAAGAGCGGATTTACTGATGAAATGAAGAAATGCTATCTTATCACAACAGTTGGTAAGTTAATCTTCAACTCAATTTATCCAGAAGATTTCCCATATCTTAACTCTGTTACAAAGAGTAATAAGAAGAACCTTTCAAGCGATCTTATGGAATTCTTTGTACCAAAAGGAACAGATATTAAGACTTATATAGCTAATAAGCCATTATATAGTCCAATCAATAAGGGAATTATTGGTTCAATTATTAATGAATTATTTAAGCGTTATAAGGCTGATGAAACATCTCGTATTCTCGATGAAATCAAGGACCTTGGTTTCAAATATTCAACAAAAGCTGGTATCACCGTCTCAATTTCTGATATTGCTGTCCTTCCAACAAAGAATAGTAACATCAAAGAAGGTGAAGAAAAAGTTGAACAAATTCAAGGCTTATACGAAAAAGGCTTGGTCACTAACGATGAACGTAAGAAGTTAGTTATCGACGTTTGGACAAAAGTTAAAGAAGACGTTATGGGCGACCTTAACGCTCGTCGTGGTCAGATACAGGGCATGGAAGCAAGAACAGGCGGAGTTCAGTGTATCACCGCAAACGTTCCGCTTTCCGAAATGTTCGGTTATGCTACAGACTTAAGATCCAGAACACAGGGTCGCGGTCAGTATGTAATGGAACCCTCGCACTTTGAGGAAGTTCCGAAGTCTATCGGCGAAAAGATTATTGCAACAAGAACAAAAAGCGACGAATAATAACATTTGTCAGTGAAAACGTTTAAAAAATTTAAAATATAGAGAAGTAACAAACTTCAAATTAAGGAGGAAAAATCAAATGGCAAAAGCTAAATTTGAAAGAAACAAACCCCATGTAAACATTGGAACCATTGGTCATGTTGACCATGGTAAAACTTCTTTGACAGCCGCAATCACAAAGGTTTTGGCTATGAAAGGTCAGGCTCAGTACGAAGCATATGACCAGATCGACAAAGCTCCGGAAGAAAGAGAAAGAGGTATCACTATCTCTACAGCTCACGTTGAGTATGAAACAGATGCAAGACACTATGCTCACGTTGACTGCCCGGGACATGCCGACTACGTTAAGAACATGATCACAGGTGCTGCTCAGATGGACGGTGCAATCCTTGTTGTTTCCGCTGCTGACGGTCCTATGCCCCAGACAAGAGAGCACATCTTGCTTTCACGTCAGGTTGGCGTTCCTTATATCGTAGTATTCATGAACAAAAAAGACCAGGTTGACGACGAAGAACTTTTGGAACTCGTTGAAATGGAAATCAGAGAATTGCTTAACGAGTATGACTTCCCCGGTGATGACGTTCCGATTATCGCTGGTTCTGCTCTCCAGGCTTTGGAATCTACTTCCACAGACCCCAACGACCCCGTATACGCTCCTATCATTGAGCTTATGAAGGCTGTTGACGAATATATCCCCACACCTGAAAGAAAGGCTGATCAGCCGTTCCTTATGCCTGTTGAGGACGTATTCACAATCACAGGTAGAGGTACTGTTGCTACAGGTAGAGTTGAAAGAGGTCAGCTCAAACTTAACGAAGAAGTTGAACTCGTTGGTCTTGCTGAAGAAACAAGAAAAATCGTTGTTACAGGTATCGAGATGTTCAGAAAGCTTCTTGACTACGCTGAAGCAGGCGATAACGTTGGTCTTCTCTTGAGAGGTGTTCAGAGAAACGAAATCGAAAGAGGACAGGTTTTGGCTAAACCCGGCACAATTCATCCCCACAAAAAGTTCAAAGCAGAAGTTTATGTTTTGACAAAGGATGAAGGCGGCAGACATACACCTTTCTTTAACGATTACAGACCTCAGTTCTATTTCAGAACAACAGACGTTACAGGTCAGATCAAATTGCCTGAAGGCGTTGAAATGTGCATGCCCGGCGATAACGTAAAAATGGAAGTTGAACTCATTAAGCCTATCGCTATTGAAAAAGGACTTCGTTTCGCTATCCGTGAAGGCGGCAGAACAGTTGGTTCCGGCGTTGTTTCCGAAGTTGAAGCGTAAGCTTTAATTCAAATAACATGCCTGACAGCGGTTGATTTTCAAAATCGACCGCTTTTTTGTGGTACAGAATGAAGTTTTTAAAGATATTTTAAAGCTGTTTTGGCAATATCCAAGACAGCTTTTTGAGTTTTCAGAGGTTTTCCTTTAATAAGCTGTTTAAAATCGATAATAATCTGTTCCTCTTCTGTTGGGACAATTTCGGAAAAAAGATAATTCATATCTATGTCAAGCTCTGTAACAAGCTTGACAAGCGTTTGAAGGGAAAAACTGCGTTGATTGCGCTCTATATGACCTATATATGCAGGTGTAACATCAATGAGCTCCGCCAATTCTTCTTGAGTTAAACCGTGATTCAAACGGGATTCTCTTATAATATCCCCTATACGGTCAAGCTTCAAATTGATTTCTTTTTTATGCGATTCAAGCTTTGAAATAGGTATGCAGGGTTTTGAAACAATTTTTTGATTGTTGTTCTCTTTTATCTTCATAATAATACAACTCCTTGTATATATAGTTTATACTAAAAGTGAAGATTTATGAAGATATTTTCAGTACAGACAACCTTGTTTATTAGTACAGAAAAATGGATTGCAGGATTTAATTAAAAAGCACACCGAAAATTTTTTTCTTCGGTGTGCTTTTTTGAGATTATCTGTTTTTTCATTCGGCAGTTGACACTTTGGCTTTTCTTTTTTCTTTCAATAACCCTATAGCTCCTACAAAGACAATCAATGCGGATAAATAGAATATGTAGTAGGCAAATGAGTGAGAATAATATGTCTTTGAAAAAGCCATATTGCCCCTAATATTTAAATCGGTAATTAAAAATATTACGAGTGAGAGTATATCAAATACAATAACTGCAACCGGTTTTTTCACTACAGAAAAAATTACATTTAATAACGAAAATATACCTAATAATATAATTCCTGAAAAAGGAAGATATTTAAGCAACGATCCTGAAGAAGCATAGTTGATGAGTTGAGAAGAAGAATATGCCATATCAATTATGCTCAAATTAGTCTGTTTTAACCCATACGAATCTAAAAGTTTTTTTGCTCCGTCTGTTGCACTTAAATAAGGACAGAAAAATGCAATCCACATTATAAGTATACCTGCTAAAATTATTATTGTTGATGTTGTTATTTTTTTATTCATTGTTTTTTCTCCTATTCTTCATAAGCTTTTGAAATTTTTATTAATATTCTTGAAAGTGTATTCATGTATTCTGCAAATTCTTCCGATGACATATCGTCATTCTTTAATTCGTTTTCGTATTCATCTGCCCTTTCTCCCCATTCGTACATTTCAGATAACATATTTGTATAATCTGATATAATTGTTAAGTCTTTAGGATTTTCTCTATATTTTTTTGAAATTTCAATCCAACTGTCAACCCATGCCTCGTAATCCTTTAAAAACTGTCTCCACGGTTCAATTTCAGCAGAAGCGGAAACGGTATTTTCTTCCGTTTGGCTCGGATTTTTGTTATTTGCCGTATTGTTTGTACAGCCTGTTAAAATTATTGCTGTCAGCAATACCGAGATTCCGATTGTTCGTATTCTGCGATACTTTTTTGCTTTAAAAACATTATCCATTGTAAACCCTCCGTATATTAAATATGTACTAACAGTATACAACAAACTGTACTGTTTGTCAAGTGTAAACTAACTATTTGTATATATGAACAATATTACCGGTATATATTAGTGCAAATATTCCATTAAAGATAAATAAAAAATCAATCAAAAGTGCTTGCTTTCTTAATTTCTATGTGGTATAATAACTGTGATAAATAAAAAATAGCGAGGTGCTTTTATGGATAAGTAGAGCGCTGTGCAATACAGCAAATTTAAGGGGGAGCGCACAATTCCCGCAATTGATTTGGCAAATTCAATAGATGGCGAAAATGTGAATTCTGTATTGGATATCGGGTGCGGTATCGGAAACAGCACGGCTGTTTTGGCGGATAAGTTTCCGAAGGCACGAATAACGGGAGCGGATAATTCGGACGATATGCTTGCGGCGGCAAAAAAGAACAATCCCGATATTGAATTTATAAAGCTTGACGCCGAAAAAGAGCTTTGCAATATTAAAAATCGTTTTGACGTAGTATTTTCTAATGCCTGTATTCAATGGATTCCCAATCATAAGGAATTGATTGGAAATATGTTTCACTTGCTGAATGACGGCGGAACGCTTGCCGTGCAGATACCTGTACAGTCAAAGCACCCTGTTCATGATATATTGAAAACACTTGCGGTTTCGGATAAATGGAAGAACAAAATCCATACTTTGAGAATGTATAATAATCTTTGTGAGAATGAATATTACGATGTTTTGTCGGAGCTAACCGATGATTTCAGAATTTGGGAGACAACATATTTTCTTATAATGCCGTCATACGAAAGCATTATAGAGTGGTACAAGGGAACATGACTTCGTCCTTATTTGTTGCAATTATCGGAGGACGACCAAAAAATATTTTTGAGTGATTTTACGGAGCGTTTAAAAGACACATATCCGCTCCAAAGAAACGGTAAAATAATATTCAAATACCCAAGATTATTTTTTACGGCGAAAAAATAAAATCATGTAAAGTGAATAGTTCCAAAGCAGTCCGCGCAGGACTGCTTTTTTTGCGGGGTCGGGCATATCGGGTTCAAATTCCGTGTGCCTAACGAGAGGTGCAATTAAGTAACAAAATATATATTGAAAAAATTCGAGCGATATGTTATAATTAAAATGTGAAATTTATATTTATCGCAAGAAAGGAATAACGGTATGAAAATCGGTAATTTGAAAATAACAGCATTTTTGACAGCTTTTATGATGACGGTGGCATTGATTCCCATATCGCTGCAAAATGCAGCTGCGGCAGAGCTTATACCTGTGTCGCAGACTATTGATATTTCGCCTTGGCTGAATGCGGACACATTTTCAAAAGAGGGGGAAAAAATTCCGACGGGAGCAAGCTGGACAAATCTTTCAAACGGCGGAGGCTTTGATTTGGAGCAGTTTGAAAAGCTTAAAGCTTTTCAAAAAGATACCGGTATCTTTTCTACCGATAGCGCGTCATACAAAATGTATAATCTTTATGCGCCCGCACAGAGCGCCAACGGAGGCGTTATGACCCCGACAAATATTTTTACGGGTTCGGGAGCTGTAACGGTCGACGTTAATAAAGCTTTTGAAAAAATATACTTTTTAGCTACGGCTCATAACGGAACGGGCGATTACAGCGTAAGCGTTGAATATACGGACGGAAGCGTAAACAGCGAAACTCCCATAGTAAGCTCAACGGGTACAAGCGTTATGGGCGGCGCCTACAGCTGGAATTCCAAGGGACAAAAAAATGTTTTCGCAGGAGTTGAGGCTGTCGGACCTGACGGAAAGGGCGGTTATGTAAGAAATAGCTATACGTATGTTTATGAATATTACATAGAACCCGAACAGGGCAAAACAGTAAAATCGATAACGTTCGGAAAGGTTGTTTCAATAGACCAGGGCGTTCATATTTTTTCACTTTCGGGCATAAATACAATTTCCGCAGGCGAAATAACCGCAATGCATGAAAACGGCGACGCGATTGATTTAAGCTTTGAAACGGTAAAGGAAAACGGCGGATATTCCTATATTGCCGATTTCGAAGAAAACGAGAAATTTTCGATAAAATCCGTAAAAATTAATTTAAGAGAAGAAAATGAAGAAATATTCGGAAAAACTGTTTACGGCTCAAACGATAAGGTTAATTATTATCCGCTTGCAACGGTAACAAAAGCGTATAAGGCGCAAGAAACGGAAATAAATGCTGCAAGCGAAGAAAAATGGCGTTATATAAAAATCGAGGACTGCGCCGTTCCGTCTGTTTTTGAGGCGAAAATCACAGCTTCGGACAGTGAAAAAGAAAAAACCAACGTCGAAATTACGGGTAAAATCACGGCGGAGGGTAACTTTGAGAGCGGAAACGAATGGTATAAGGCATTTGACGGCGATGAGACCACATACGCAAGAGCAAGCGAACAAAATGAAAACGCTTTCATAATTTATACGGGTGAAAATGAGCTTTATAAGCCGTGTACGGTAAGCGTGCTCGGCGATTCGGAGGCTCTTACGGGCGTTCTCTATGCGTCTGTCGACGGCAATGCCTATGAAAAAATAGCCGATATAAACGAAAACGATACTGCGGTATCGGCGGACAAATATTATAATTGGTTTAAATTTTCGTGCGATTACAACTGCGTTTCCGAGTTTAAGCTGTACGGAGACCGCAACGACGGAAGCTATGCCGTTATAACGAATGTGAACGTATCGGGCGACGGCGTTACCGGCGTACCGCTTAAGCTCACATATAATATACGTCCCGCTTATGCCGAAAGTATAATAAAATGGTACTGCGGCGGTGAATTGATAGAAAATGAAACAAAAGCCGAGATAATTCCCCAAAAAGCCGGAACATACTATGCGGTCGTTTCGTCAAGAACGGGAGGAGAGGTTAAGAGCAACGATATTGAGGTTGCGCTTGACAATATTCCGACGGCGGAAAACGTAATCGCTGAGGGTGAGCTTCACGCAGGTGAAACGCTTCGCGGCTCGTATACAACAGTTGACCTTGACGGTCATGCGACAACACAGACGCTTAGGTGGTATAGAGGGGATACAGCGATAGAGGACGCCGATTCCGACAGCTACACGCTTACGGACGAGGACGTCGGAAAGGTTATCTCCTTTGGTGTTACGCCGTATTCCGTGTCGCCCGACGTAAAGGGCGAGGAGGTAAGATTTACGTTTCCGACTGCCGTTTTGGAATCGAAATATGAAAAGCTTACGAGATTTACGTTTGAATATCCGAACTTTCATGCTTGCTTTGACGGCAACATAGAATCAAGACCGTATTTTGAGCTTGCTCCCGAAACAAGGGTAATATTTACGTTTCCCGACGGAGAAACGCACAGCCTTGATAAATTCCGCTACCATACGGCGAAGGACGCACCGAGCATGTCGGACGCTATGATTATAGAGGGAACAAACGATTTTGTAAACTTTGATATTTTATATAAATCGGATAAAGCGCACGAATACAAATGGTATACCGTGCCGATGGATAATTTCAAAAAGTATAAAGCCTTTTCGTTAAGAGGTGTTTCAACGGGACGTGTTGCCGAGCTTGAATTTTACGAAAAGAAGTCCGGATATGTAACATATCCTGCCGAGTTTAAGCTTTTGGGCAAAACTGATTCGGGAGTTTTGGATATAGGAAGCACATATCCCGAAAATTTAGCGTGCGTTAAGTTTGATACGAATAATCCGTCCGCTTATAACGGAAAGAAGATTTACGGCTCAAACGATAATACAAATTGGACGCTTTTGGGAACGATTGAAAATACGGTATCGGGCGAAAACAGCATAGAAATTCGGTCGGGTGGACTTTACAGATATTTCAAATGCGATGTCGGCGTTGATTTTTACGGTATGCTTTATGATACAGAATATCCGTTGCTTTCAAATATGAAATTTAAAAATACTGCCGCAGTCGGCGGAAAGCTTGAAGCTGTATATGAATTTTCCGCCGTGAACGGCACAGCGGACACCAATAAATTTTTATACCGCTGGTATAAGTCGGAAAACGGGGACAGTTGGACGGAAATAAGCGGCGCCAACGCAAAGGAATACACCGTCAGAAATTCCGACCTTGGAAATTATATAAAATGTGAAATTACGCCCGTTTCAACGCAGGCGCCTTACGGAAAAAATACGTTTTCCGCCGTAACGGAGGGAAAAATAGGCGCTTTGGGAATACCGCAGGCGGAAAACGTTAAGCTTTCGGGCGTTGTGAAAGCGGGAAATACGCTAACGCTTACGTATGTCTATTACGACCCGAACGGCGTGAACGAAAAAGACAGTGAAATTATTTGGTATAAATCCTCGGATAACCAAAATTGGGAAAAACTTACAAACGATAATTTAAAAACATATACTGTTAAAGCGGAGGATGAAAATTCATTTATACGTGCGAGCGTTGTTCCAATGTCGGAATCGGGAGTTATAAGCGGAAAAACCGTAAAGGGTGAGCTTATGTGGTCAAACAGCGCAACATATGCCTGCGCACCTGTGGCACGGGACGTAAAAATCACCGCAAATAAACCTCTTTCCGATATAGAATCGGGCGACAGGATTACAGTGGAATATACATATTATGACGCCAACATGGACGAAGAAAACGGCACGAGTATAATATGGAAAAGAGGAAATATGATTGTCGCAAGCGGTAAGGAATACACGCTTACGGAGGACGATACGGAAAAAACGCTTGACATCACGATAAAGGTTAAAAATACAGGCGAGCTCGGAGATGATGCGCAGGAGGTAAAATTGAGCGTTAAGGCGCCTTCAGCACCTAAAGCGGAAAATGTACGCATAACAGGCGGCGCAAGCGTAGGCAAAACGCTTACCGTTACGTATGATTTTAAGGACGAAAATGGAAACGCAAGCATAGGAACAGAGGCGAGCTGGTATTCTTACACACAGTCGATTTCTCAAAAAACGCTTATCGGCACGGGCTTTTCATACACCGTAAAATCCGCCGATAAAGGAAAATACATCGTGTGCGAGATTATCCCGAAAACGAATATTAAGCCTATGACAGGCACGGCTGTTTTGTCCGACAGCGTAAAAATAAAGGAAAACGGTACAGCAGGCTCGGGAGGCGGCTCAGGCTCGGGCGGCGGAGGCGGAGGAGGCGGACTTATAAATAAATCCGTACAGCAAAATGAATTTGTTCCGACCGTTCCCGAAAAAGAACCCGAACAGGAATATTTCCCCGATGTTAAAGACCATTGGGCGAAAAATGAAATAAACGAGCTTGCTAAAAAAGGTATCGTAAAGGGCAACGGCACGGGCTATGCGCCCGATAATCTTATGACGAGAGCGGAAGCGCTCGCCGTAATAGTAAGAGCGCTCGGATTTAACGAAAATACGGAGTATAAGGGAATACTCTACGATGTTTCAAAGGACGATTGGTATGCGGGTGTTTTGCAGGCGTCGTACGAGGCGAAGATATTTACGGGTATAGGTTATAATTTTGAGCCGAACAAGCAGGTTACACGTGAGGAATTTTGCAATTACGTTATAAACGCATATATTTCAAAAACGAGCAAAATTCCCGAAAAAGCGGATTTGTCGGCATTTTCCGATACGTCGGAAATGAGCTTTTCGGATTCTGCGGCACAGGCGGTCGGCTTGGGTATTATGAAGGGGATTACACCGAAAGTTTTTGCGCCGAAAGAAAATGCAACACGTGCGCAGGTTGCCGTTATGATTATAAGGCTTTTAAGCCTGCTGGATAAATAGGAGGAGGCAGTTATGAGAAACATAAAAAGAATTTATGCGGTTTTGACAGCTCTTACGGTATTATTTTCATATACCTCTGTTTTTGCGGAGGACAGAATCGAAAATTCACTGCCCGAGCCTGCAGGTAACGCAGCCGTTGAATATTTTGTCGCAACGAGCGGAAACGATTCAAACCCCGGTACGGCAGATTTGCCGTTTAAAACGTTTGACGGCGCAAAAAACGCAATAAGAAACCTTAAAAATACAAGCGGACTTCCCAAGGGAGGTATAACCGTCAATGTAAGGGGCGGCAGCTATGATTTCACGGAATACAGCTTTGTTCTCGATAAGGAGGATTCGGGAAGCGAGGACTGCCCGATAGTTTATAAGCGTTATATGGACGAAAAGGTTATTTTAAACGGCGGTTATTCCGTTAATTTAAATCAGGCAACGCTCGTGACGGATAAAGCGCTCCTTAACAGACTTATTTTCGACGACGCAAAAGCCAACGTACGTCAGATTAATTTTGCGGCGCTCGGAATAACGGTATCTCCGATTATTACAAAGGGCTACGGCGTAAATATGGCAACCGAAGAATATCCCGAAGACGGCATACAGCGTGTCGGAGGACTTTCACCGCAGATTTATCTTGATGATTCGCTTATGGATTTGGCACGTTATCCCAACAGAGATTCCGACAACAGACCGCAGGCAATGCTTACGGGTACGGTCCTTTCGGGAACGGAGGAACAGTCAACCTCGGCAGAATTTAAATATACCGATAAGCGTGTGGAAAGCTGGCAGGATACGGGAAATATATGGGCATTCGGCTGGTGGAATATGGATTGGGCGGAAAACTGCAATAAAGTATCGATAAACAAAGCGGACGGCACTGTTTCTCTTTCGGGCTATCTCGCATACGGCGTACGCAAGGACAGACGTTTCTATATGGAAAACATTTTTGAAGAGCTTGACCATGACAACGAGTATTTCTATGATTATAATACGGGGATATTTTATTATTATCAAAATCCGTCAAAGACTCCCGAAACGCTTGAAGTAGCGCATAATAAAAATCCGCTCGTAGATTTTAACGATGTTTCGTACGTTACATTTTCGGGATTTAATTTGAAAAACGGTTCGGGATACGGTATTTACGTATGGGGCGGACATGATGTAACAATTGCCTACAACGAAATAAAGAATATAGCAATTGACGCAATAAAAATAGCATATGACGAAAAAGATACGTCCTACGAATGGGATTTGCCGTATATGCCCGACCAGCCTGTAGGCTGCTATAACTTAAATATTGTAAGCAACCATATTTACAATATCGGTTCAACGGGCATAAGCGTCAGAAACGGCGCATATTATCAGCTTAAACATTCAAATACAAAGGTGGAGAACAACGAAATTCACCGCTTCGGACAGATACAAAGAACGTATCAGGACGCAGTAAAGCTCGGCTCTGCGTGCGGTGTAACGGTTGCCTACAACAAAATTTATGACGCTCCCCATGAGGGAATTGCAGGCTATTGGACGGAATGTATAATAGAATTTAACGATATTTCCGACGTGTGCCGGGAAACGGGCGACTGCGGAGCCATATATACGTATCACAGAAACGACAGCTGGGGAAACGTCGTAAGATATAATTATATTCACGACATGGTAGTGGACGAAAGTCTCGGGCTCGGTTCAACGGGAGTGTATGTGGACGGTAGCGCGGTAGGCTTTGAGGTATACGGAAATATTTTTGAAAAGATTCAGCGTTCGATACTTTTTAACGGCGGAGTTTATAATTCGGCTTACAACAATTTGACAGTAAACTGTCAAAAAGCAATCGACTATAACGATATAGGCATTTCACTCGGTTTAAGCCTGAAAAACGATATGAAAAAGCGAATTCTCTCAGCCCATTTTGCATTAATTTTATTGCTGATGCTTTGGTGCGGAACCTATTTTGAGACGAAGGAAAGTCAAAGACAGATGGAACAGTTAGAAGCATCCCAAAGTGAGTCTGGTGCAAGCAATGCAGTTGAAGTGAAAAGAAAGCTGATGTATAAAGCGATGCATACACCACTTGGGAAATATCCTGAGACTGTTACCTATACACTTGGCAAGATTGCAGGGGCGAATAATTCGAATCTTCCTGTAGGAAATACGTACGAAAATAATGCATATACGAGATATTTGAAGAAAATACTTAATATTCAGAATGAAGATGTCTTTGAATTGCAGGATGGCAATACTTATGAAGAGGCGGTCAATGTAGCGATTGAAGATCGTGATATTCCAGACGTGCTTGTTGTGAAGGGAAGAGATAACCTGCTCCGCCTGATTGAAGCAGGCCTGATCGAAGAACTTACAGAAACGTATGAAGAGTGTACGACAGATACGATCAAAGAAATGTATGAAAGTTATGGAGATTCTCTTTTACAGTCTGCAACCGTGGATGGAAAGCTATATGCATTTCCGAATACGGTGATTGACGATGGAACGCCGCTTCTTTGGCTGCGGAAAGACTGGATTGAGAAGTTGGGATTAAAGGAACCGGAAACAGTAGGAGAAGCGTTGGAAGTGATCCGGGCATTTGTAGAACAGGATGCAGCAGGAGACGGTCAGACAATCGGCCTTGCCTGTAGTACAGACGTGGTTGCCGGTGCGGATCAGACTTATGGAGTGGATGCAACTTTTATACATGCCGGTGCAATGCCATGTCACTGGATCCTGGATAAAAATGGAAATGTAGTTTATGGGTCAGTAACACAGGAAACAAAAGAAGCGCTTTTGAAACTTCACAATCTATATGAGGATGAGATACTCGACCAGAGATTCCTGCTACGAAAGACGGAAAACATAGATGATCTGTTAAAAACCGGACATTGCGGTGCTATCTGTGGACGCTGGTGGGCTCCGAATAACCCGTTGAGTGCAGCATATAATGTCGATTCAAATGCAGAGTGGAAACCGTATCTTTTAGACAAAGAACAGGTAAATGAGACGCAGAAGATATCAGTTTTTGAATCGTATGACCAGTGGATGTATGTGGTGGTGCGTAAAGGATATGAGCATCCGGAAATTGTAGCAAAGTATGTGAGTGCGATTTTTGATCAGTCTAGATATGCAAATGATAGTGCGGCAAGAGAAGTGAATGATTATTTTTCTATTAATGTAGATCCGACGGCCCGGCCACTGAATATTAATGTGGATTATGAGGATGCACTTTACCGTACGACAGAACATATTCAGGCAGCACTGGATAAGACGCTTGATGTATCAGAGCTTAGCGGTTTGGAAAAGTCTTATTTTAATACATGCAAATCTTACTTGAATGGACAGCTGACAACTGCGAATGGATGGGCGGCGTATGCGTCAAGAATTCAGGCTCTGGGGGAACTGCAGAAGGCAGGAATAACAAGTACATCGACATTGCCTCTGGAAAATGTAAATGCAGAAATTCCGCAAGAATTACAGGAACTGGAACAGGAAGCATTTCTTCAGATCATTAGTGGG
Source organism: uncultured Eubacteriales bacterium (assembly GCA_900555525.1). GTDB lineage: Bacteria > Bacillota > Clostridia > UMGS1840 > UMGS1840 > UMGS1840. The sequence continues at coordinate 499 of USLP01000009.1, read as the reverse complement.
GAGAAACCAGTGGATTACTTTGATACTTTTGTGGCAGAATGGTATGCAAACGGTGGAAAAGTGCTGACCGAACAGGTGCAGAACGCCTATGAAAGTGGAAAGAACTAAAAAGAATGGATATTAATCAGAGACTGACAGAAGAATTAAAGAAACAGATTCTGGCAGCGGAAACGCTTGTGGCAGTAGAAGACCTGTATCGCCCATATCGTCCAAAGCGCCGCACACGTGCGACAATCGCGAAGGAGAAAGGACTTGAGCCGCTGGCTGCATTGGATCACATTGTAGAAGACAAAGGAACCGCTTGAGAAGACAGCGGAAGCTTATATCTCTGAAGAAAAAGGAGATTGTAGCAGAATAAAAAACAAAAAAACAGATACGGAGGATTACCTACTTACGTTGTGTCAGTAGATATAACAGCTTTTTTAATAAACAATCCTTAGTAGTAACCCTTTCCCTTTTACTACTAATTTTACTACTAACAGGTAGTAACAACTTGCAG
>USLP01000008.1 GCA_900555525.1 uncultured Eubacteriales bacterium | reverse complement strand
CGAAGCAAGGCTGTCGCCTTGCAAGACTGACAAGCCGAAAAAACGGAAATTTAACAATAGAGAGGCATATTGTGTTCAACTCTCGTGTGCCTAAGCGTCGCACACCACTTGTGCGGGAGCAAATTTAAATAAATATCTATTTTTTCTCTGTTGTGTACAACAATTTTTTCTACAAGATTTTTATAAAAGATTTCATTACGTTCTGTTCCGTCCAAAATTCGCTTTATATAACCGCAAATATCCTTTGCCATTAAATCGGAATTGTAATCATTTGTATCTGTTTCTTCCAAAAGCAATTTTTCTAGTTTTGTAATTTCGTTTTCGTATTCGGTTTTTTTATCACGGTATTCACCTTTGCTTAAATCTTCACTTAAATAAAGGTCAAGCAGTTTTTTGGATTTGTTTTTTAGATTTTCTATTTTTTTACATATTGCTGCTTTATCGATATAATTTTTGTTATTTGTCGTTAAAACAATCTTGAGAATGTCAAAAATACCTTTTATAACAGCTTCACGATTTATATCAAGCATTTCCGTAACCTTCTGAACGGCAAGCATAAAATCTTCATCACGAATTTGAGTGCAAATGCTGCAACCTATTTTATTTCCGAAATTATCTGTTTTTTCTTTTCCAAACCTTACAGCAGACAAACAGCGCCAAGCTTTATATCTGCTTCCGTCCTTTCGTTTTTTTGTTCGTGCGACAAAATGTCCTCCGCATGATGCACAAAAGATTTTTCCCGATAACGGATAACGATTACTGTACTTTAATTTTATTTCGTCGGAAGGAGCTTTCTTTTTTAATTCTTCCTGCGCCATATTCCAAATTTCTCGTTCAATAATCGGTTCATGATGATTTTGTATTGTAACAAATTCTTCTTCGCCGTGATTATATTTTTTTTGATGCGTAAGATAATCCGGAGTGTATGTCTTTTTTTGTGTTAAATCGCCGCAGTATTTTTCATTTCGGAGAATTTTTAATATAACAGTATTTGACCATGTAGCATTTCCCGTTATTGTTTTATATCCTGTTTCCCGCAGTTCGCGGGCAATTGAACAACATCCTTTTTTTTCAAATACAAATTTATGAAAAATAAGTCTTACAATCTCCGCACCTTCTTGATTGATATGCAAAACACCGTTTATAACATCATATCCAAGCATATCACGACCAAAAACAACCCCTTTTTCCATTTGTCGTTTTTGTCCCCATTTCACTCTTTCGCTTGTTTTTCTGCTTTCTTCTTGTGCAAGCGATGCCATAATGGTTAGTCTAAGCTCGCCATCTGGTGCGAGAGTGTCAATATTGTCAAGTGCAAAATAAACACCGATATTAAGCGCTTTCAGTTCTCTTGTATATTGTAGGGTATCAACCGTGTTTCTTGCAAATCTGCTTACTTCCTTTGTAAGTATCAATTTGAATTTGCCCAGATGTGCGTCTGCAATCATTTTGTTAAACCCAACACGTTTTTTGGTGTTTGTTCCCGAAAAGCCTTCATCTGCATAAATTTCGTAAAGCTCCCAATCGGGATTTCTTTTTATGTATTCTTCAAAATACAGCTTCTGACTTTCAAAGCTGTTGGCTTGGTCGTCCTTGTCCGTTGAAACTCTGCAATATGCCGCTACTCTTATCATAGCTTTCACACTCCTTTTCCTTGTATTATATATCAAAAGCTTGTCATTTGCAAAATTTCTTTTCAATTAATTCAACAGCATGATTATATTGATTAAAGTTTATTTTACCGTTTTCGTATAATGTAAGAAGCAGAATTTTTTGTATGCTTGTTATGTATTCTTTATCATTAAATTTAAAGGAAGGTGCAGTTATGCTGATTTTTATATCTTTGTCTGTCATAAACAATCGCCTCTTTTATTCAAATATATGTGTATCTGCTTGTATTGTATTCAAACTTTAATATTACAAATTAAAACACTTAAAAATGTCTTAATCTCTGATATTAAAGTATTTTAATTTCAGGCATGAGAACTTGAATACAACATGCCTCTCTATTGTTAAATTTGCCTTTTTAAACCATATTGTATTCAAATTTCTAATGCCTTTAAGCAATTTCAGATGGTGTATTGCAAAAACACTCCATAGGAATTTCACCTCTCCGCCTTTTCGACCGAGCTGTCCCCATTGCCTGCGACGCTTTTAACGCTCGGACTGTGGCTGGACAGAAGTATCATTGTTCCGATATAAAGTCGTTGCCCATAAGGTTGCTGCCTTATTTTTCAATGTTATGTTTATCGCTACTCTTGTAAGTTGTTTAACTAAAGGAGAAAGAACAAGAGATTGTGGCGCATACATTGATTGGCTCGTCCATATCGTAATGTATCTGATTGCTGTTATGCTGCGACACACATTTAGTGTGTGCTTTCTTTTTTTAGAAAAGGGCTATATTTTCGGAGAGGAAAATTTGAAAATAATTTTTTCCAATTTTTTTCTTTTTATTGAAGGAAGCAGTTTTAATATATCTAACAAAAACCGTTCTTCTTCAGAAGAAAGATAGTTGTTGTATAAATGATAGTCTTTATGTATAAATACGCCGCCTCCGCAACCCGCCTTTGTATATATAGGTACTTCCTTACTAAGAAAATCAATATCACGGCTTATTGTTTTTTCGGAAACATTATAGTTTATTGCAGTTTGTGATATTGTTATTTTTTTATTATGTACCAGAGCTGTAAGAATTTCATTTCTTCGTTCATAGGGGGTTAATTTTTCTCTCATAATTGTGCCGCCTTTCTTGCAAAAAATGATATCTTGTAAACCTCCCAAAAAAGTTCTGTTTTAAAAAGTTTTTTATAATTACAACCCTATTTTTTTTGAAATCGTGACAAGAAATGATGAATACAGTTAAAATCACTAAAAAAGCATAATATAAATTGTAAAAAAAGCAGAAAATCAAAAAAATTGTAAAATTGCGTCACAAAATGAACATTTTTAGGGTTGTATAAGTAAAAGACATAAAAGCCAAAAAAATAATAAAAGGAGAGAAGATTATGACTAAAAACATTTTAAAAACTGTTATAGCTTTATTACTGGCTCTGATATTTAATATCAGTATATTTGCTAATATTGCTATAGCAACAGAAGATTTGCTCGAACATGTCGGAGAATCCCCGATAACCGCTTCTGTAAACGTAACAGACGATATTATAACAGTTACGGGAAGAATATTAGGTGGCACTAAAAAACAGGTTACTTTGTTAGTTAAAGACAAAAATGATAAAATAGCCTATATCAATCAATTCGAAAGTGAAGAAAACGGGGATTTTACACATAATTTTTATGTTTCTGATTATTCTGCTGACGGAATATTCAATTTATATTTAGGAGGTGAAAATGTTTTGAATATTTTTTCAATTATTTCATAGAAAAAAAAACAAAAAATCAAGCGCCTGTATATGAAGATACGAAATTTGCTTCTGCAAAATTAAATATTGCATTTAATTCTTATGTTATACATATAGGGGGTACGATATATTGTGAAACCGGGAATAAGTTGACGCTGACTGCGGTTAATCAAACAGATCAATTGGAGCTTATAAATACAGAAGTAATAAAAAAGAATGGAGCTTATGTAGTTGACTGCACATTGCCAAGTACATTGTTAAGTAAAAATTATACCTTTTTGCTTACTGTATACGATACTTTGAAAAATAAAACGTTAGCTACTGTCGATATTTTGGCATCAACCGGTTTTTCTTTGAGTTTAACGGGGACATCTGTTTTTGCAGACGGAGTTAAAGCCGATGTAACTGTTGTAAGTAATAATAGTAATATTGCTAATAAGTCAGCGACAATAACAGGTACAAGAAATTATAACTACAGTATAGTCAATTTAATAGCATTTGCTTCTGTTAATTTTAATGTGAATTTTTATGAAAAAAGAGATGTTAATCCAAACAATAATCCTGTATTTGAAATAAGTGAAATTTCATTTTACAGTGGAATAAACAGGCAAAAAATAACTTCGTTAAAACCGGGTTTTGTTGAAACCGATATAGAGTGTAAAAATATTACAAATGAAAGCACTTTATTGACAATTTTTGTAGAATTGTATGAGAAACAAAATAATATAAAAGTTTATTCTACCAAAAGTAAATTGAGATTAAATGCCAATGAAAAAAATGAAAGCCGCACATTATTCAATATACCTGATGATGTTGAAAATTATTATATGAAAATAAATATAGAGGGTGAGGTATATGGAAAAAGGATTAATTTAATACGTGAGTATAATAAATGATTTTGTAAGGAGAAGATATAAATGAAAATATATATAAAACTTATGACAGTATTCTTAATAATGCAACTGTTTTGTGGAACTAATAATGTATTTGCGGAGGAATTAAAACTCGGTTCTGATATCGAAACACAAAATTTGCAGTATAATAAAGAAAATAGATTTATCATTAAGTACAAGACCGGTTCAAATAAACAAAAAGTAATAAATTCGGTAAATAGAATTATTGATAAATTGAATTTTAAGAATATAGATATTAAAAATATCATTGATACTCTTGATGTAATAGAGTTTTCTAATGAGATTTTTGCTGCTGATTTTATTTCTGAATTAAAAAAAATCAACGCCAATGAAATAGAGTATATTCAGCCTGATAATCAAATTAAATTAACAGGTAATGAAATAGAAATTGGAAATTTTACTGAACTATATAATAAAAATACTTATGAAAATCAAGAAGAAGTAATTACAGCTATAATTGATACCGGAGTGGATATAACTCATCCTAAATTTGCAGACCAAACAGTTCAAGGGTATGACTTTATAAATAACCAAGAATATGCTTTTGATGTTAAACTTTCCGATAATGAGACACATGGGACACATATAGCTGGAATAATTGCTTCAGTATCTCCGACTACAAAAATAATGCCTTTAAAAGTTTTTGAGAATGGCACAGCGTACACAAGTGATATAATAAATGCGATTAAATATGCAGAGAGTCATGGGGCGCAAGTTGTAAATTGCAGTTGGGGATCGTCGGAAGAAAACAAAATATTAGAAGATATTATAAAAAATTCTTCCATGACATTTATATGTGCTGCCGGAAATAATGGAACAGATATAAGCAAAAAGTGCATTTATCCTGCTGCTTATAATTTGGAAAATATAATTAGTGTAGCTTCTGTTAGTGATAATAATTATTTATCTGCTTTTTCTAATTATAGTAATGAAATTGTAGATATTGCAGCTAAAGGAGAAGATGTATACAGTACATATCCAAATTCATTATATGGTGTAATGAGCGGCACTTCAATGGCGACCGGGTATGTAACAGGCGCTGTTGCATTATATATCTCAAAAAACGGAAAGAATGATGTAAAAAATCAATTGAAAAAAAGTGCAGATAAATATACTTCTTTAAGTAATAAAATCTGCGATGGAAATATTTTGAACATTCATAATTACATCAATAAAATTGACGGAGCGATAATTGAACTTACTCCTTCAGAAGATTTTGAATCAGATATGTATGAAGAAAATTTTGTTGAAAATTGGAATTTATTTTCATCGTTAAAAAATGTACAAATTTGTACCGGTGAAAAATTTAGTATTATATTAAAATCGGATGGTTCGGTATGGTCATTTGGCTATAACAAATTTTATGGTGAATTAGGTGTATACAGTGATTCGGACATATATAATTGTGTACCAATAAAAATTCCGGGTTTAAAGGATATAGTGAAAATTTCAGCAGTTGACAATTATTGTATGGCATTAAGAAAAGATGGTGTAGTTTTTTCTTGGGGAATAAATCTTTGGGGTAATTTAGGAGATGGAACAACAACAAATAGGAGTTCACCGTTGCCTGTTTTGAACTTGGTCAATATAAAGGATGTATTTGCAGGTTATGATACCAGTGCGGCGATAGATAATAATGGAAAAGTATTTGTGTGGGGGAAAAATATATTTGGTGAAATTGAAAATTCGGAAGAAAAAATGTTCTCTATTCCAAGAGAATTGATAGGTGTCGGTGAGATAAAGAAAATTTCAATTGGAAGGAACTTTTGCGTTTTTCTGAAAAAGGATAATACTGTAGTAACAATAGGCAAAAATAATTATGGACAACTTGGCAATGGTACAACAGAGGATTCAAGTGAATTGACTGTCGTTAATGGATTAAATAATATATGCCAAATTTATGCCGGTTATGACAATGTAATGGCACTTACAAATGACGGTACAGTATATTCTTGGGGAAATAACTGGCAAGGTCAGCTTGGCAACGGAACTACCGAAGCATCGTACGTTCCGGTTGAAATAACAAATCTTGAAAATATAGTTTTTTTAGATAGGTGTATTGCTGTTGATTCTCAAGGTGAAGTATGGTATTGGTCTAAAACAAAGAACTCCGGTCATATACCAACTAAAGAGCCTAATTTATCAAATATTTTGATGGTTTCCGGTAGTGATGAACATTGTTTGGCTTTAGATGAAAACGGTGCAATTTGGGCATGGGGAAATAATAATTATGGTCAGCTTGGTTATGGAAATTTAAAATATAGGACAACACCCATAAAAATATTCGATATGGCAAATGTGAAAAAAGTATCGGCAGGAAATGAGTTTGCAATGATTTTGAAAAATGACGGTACAGTTTGGACCTGGGGAAAAAGCAAATTTGGTGCACTTGGATTAGGTGATAAATTAGATACTGTGTATAAACCCACACAAATTATGGAATTAAATGATATAACGGATATAATATGTGGAAATAATCATTGTTTAGCACTAAATTCAAGCAATGAGATTTATGCCTGGGGGTATAATACCGTAGGAGAAATAGGTAATGGAACAAGAATTCAACAAACTGTTCCTGTGAAATTGAATTTATCGGGCATTGTTAAAATTTCTGCAGGTAATTCTCATAGTTTGGCAGTTGATGATTCCGGAAATTTATATGCATGGGGTAATAATTCGCAGGGACAAATCGGTGATGGTACGACTGAAAGAAAACTTGTTCCCACGTTGTTAAGCACTATAACTAATGTAACGGATATTTCAGCGGGTTCTGCGCATAGTGTTGCTTTAAAATCGGACGGTACAGTATGGACATGGGGCGGAAGTTCGTATATTAAAGACAGTGAGGACAAATATTCTAAATTACCGTTTAAAATTGAAAATCTTGAAAATGTGATTTCTGTTTCAAGCAGTAATAATTATAATTTGGCTTTGCAAAGTAATGGTGATGTTTATTCTTGGGGAAATAACGCAACGGGACAATTAGGAATAGGGACAACACAAGACAGCTATTATCCCCAAAAAATAAATGATTTGTCAAATATTGAGAAAATATTTGCTTTAAACAGTAAAAGTTGTTTTGCTCAAAAAGATAATGGTGAAGTGTACGGATGGGGAAAAAACGGATCGGGGAATTTAGGAAACGGAACCCGTGCTACTGCCACAAAACCTATATTGAGTAAATATGAAAATGCGGTTAGTATGGCTGCTACCAATTATAATACAGTATTTTCAGTTGATTCAAACGGAATATTATTTGCCGGAGGAGGAAATCAAAATAGTATTTTTAATTCTGTAGTTATAACCTCTACTTCTATTCCACATAAGATCAATGATATATATGAAAATCAAGTTTTTATAACGGAAGCGGATTTTTACAGTAATACAGAATCAATAACTAATATTGTGAACGGCAATATAGAGGCTGATGTTCAACTCAATAATTTAGCAAATGAAGAAAAAGAAGTATCGGTTATTATGATTTTGTATAAAAAAGATTCAGATATTGTACAAGAAATTGCGGCAGTACAAAAAAATATTTCACCATTTTCAGAAGATATAGTAAGTTGCAGTTTGAATGTTCCTGAAGATTTTCAAAATTATTATATAAAAATAAAATTATGGGATGGTATATATTCGATGAATGTATTAACATCAGACGTGATTTTCGAGTAATAGGAGGTGTGAAATATAATGCGGAAGTATAAAATTTTTATATTGTTGTTTTTTGTAATGTTACTCTTGCCTTTTGAAAATGTAGCCGCTTTTTCAGATAAAATAACTGTTGAAGTTAATGTGAAAAATGATGTTGTAGAAGTATGCGGAGAAAATTTTGAAAAAGAAAATCAGCTTGTAAGCATAACAATGTTTTCACCGCAAAACTCGTTAGTTTACATAGATGATTGTGTAAGCGCTTTGGACGGAACCTATAAACAGAATATTAAGATGTCCTCGGAATTACCTTCAGGGCTGTATTACATAAATGTAAAAAGCGCTCTTTCCAATGCTATCGAAACAAAACAGTTTTATTTTTCAAATACGTATTTTTATAATGTTGCGGCTACGATATCAAACGAAAAATTATTGATTTACGGTAATATAAAAAACTGTCAAAATAAAAGCATTTCTGCTGTTTTAACTAACGAAAGTTTGATAAAAATTGCAGAGACAACTATGAATGTGGAAAATGAAACATTTCAATCAATAATTGCTTTGCCTCAAAATATGTTATCAGGTGTATATAAGCTGACGTTGACTTGTGCTGAAAATGATGTATCATATACTTGTGAGGTTGTATATAATTCAACATTAGATATAAATAAAGTAACTAATGAAAGTTTATATCAAGCTTTAAAAAAAGCTAATCCACAGCTTGATACAGACGAAAACGGTATAATTACAAATGAAGAACTGGCAAATTTGACCGGAACGCTTGATTTGGGCGGAATGGGAATAAACAATATAGAAGGATTGCAAAATTGTGTAAACTTAAAGTGCCTGTATCTTGAAAATAATTATATTCAGGATTTATCTCCATTGTCAAATTTGAAAAAATTAGAGCAATTGGATGCAAGCAATAATCAATTATCGGAGTGTATTTTAGTAAGTCCTGTGTTAAAAGTGCTGAATCTTGATAATAATGATTTTGTAAGTATTCCCAATATAACAAATTGCGTTAATTTAGAGGTATTGTTTTTATCTCATAACAGTATAGTGAATGTTTCTGAAATAGGGGCAAATAATAAGTTGAAAGTTTTAACTTTAAATGACAATGAAATTGTTTCTTTAAACGGTCTTGAAATGCTTGGAGATATTGAGCATTTAGATTTAGGCTTTAATTTAATTACTGATATTTCTCCGCTTGAAAATATGGGGCAATTACAGTTTTTAAATTTGAGTAATAATGAAATAGTTTTTATAAACAGATTGCCTCAAAATAGATTTAGAAATCTGTTTATTGACAATAACAGAATAGATTTGGAAAATGAAGAAAACCAAATAAACCATATTTTTGCATTTAACAAAGTGTACAGTCCGCAAAAGTAATTATAATTTAAGGAGTCTGCATATGAATATTTATAAAAAAACAATTTCAGTTTTTTTGATGCTTATAATAGCATTTTCTTCTTTAAATGTATTGGCACAAGAAAACGGTTCGGATAATATTGAAAGTCTTACGACCGAAAAAGTTCATTCCGATTTTCCCAAAACCTCCAATATATTGAAAAAAGGTTCTTTTGATACGGAAGAAAACATTAGTGAAACGGGAGAAAACAGCAGCGAAATAAACGGTGTAACAAAAATAAAAAATACATATGAAAAAAGTTTTGAAACAGAGGAAAAATTTAATCTGAATTCTGTTTCAAGCAGTAATTATGCCGCAATAGGAGCGCCTACATATGAAAATGCAATAAATCACCCGCATCTTGGCGGGAGAGAGGTAAGCGAATATGTATCACCTTTTGACGGTTCGCTGCAATTGAATTTTACTGATATAAGTTTACCGGGAAGAAATGGTCTTGACCTTAATTTGTCGCGCTTTTTTAAAAGTACAGCCGCAGATTACAATGCCCAAAGAAGCTATAACAGCGCCGTTATAGGAGAGGGTACCACATATTTTAATGAAAGATATGCGCTTGGGATGGGATGGTCGTTAGGCTTCCCCTCTGTTGAGTTGATAAAGACTTTATCAGGAAAAATGCAGGCGTATTATCATGATGGTACCGGAACAGTATACAGATCAAACTATAATGATTCCGTTAAAGACGAGAATGGAGATGAGTATTATAACGGAAGCTTGGTATATTGCTCAAATTTGGATAATTATTATACAGATTCAGTTAAATTTAAAGAAAAAGACAGAAGCTATCAAAGAGATAATTATCGGTCTGAATATTCATTCAAAACGGCGGATAATACAATGCAGTATTTTGGAAAATTCGGTGAATTGTTATCTATAAGAGACAGATTTAATAATGAAATAAAATTTGATTATGAAAATGTTTCGGGAGAAAATATTATTCCATTTATGACTCATAGAAATTTTTCCTACGGGGATTATTGGTATTGCGAAAATAATTATTTCCGTTATAACAGTACAAATGCCAAAAGTACTGAAATGTCAACTTATGAAGTTTCACTTGATGAAAGATACAATGAATACCATTTTTCAGTAGGATATTATGTAGTGAAAGATCCGTTTGATACCTTTGAAGGTTCATTTGATGTTTACTGTGATTTGTATGAAGATTCCGAATTACTGACTTCTGTTCCGCTTAACAGTACTGTTACACCGGATTCTGTAGGAGAAAGAATTTATATTGAACATACATTTAAGATAGACGATTATACTTCATCAACACCTAATAGTGCAAAAATAAGAATAAAGATGAATTCTGCAAAAAATGAAATTCAATTTGGAGATTTGAGACTTTCTCCGATGAGACCGTTGATTTCAGAAATTACCGATACCGTCGGCAGAAAGATACGTTTTGACTATGAGGGGGATTTATATTTAGAATATCAGGATTCACCGTCTTTTGATATAACGGTTACTGTTTTAGATTCGGATTCGCAAGTTATAAAAGAATTATGCTATCAACGTTCTTATTTTGAGTTGGATATTTCATATGGCGAAAATACAATTTCAAGAAATCGGTTTTTTAAATTTTACAGTTGTTCAAACGGGGAAAATTCTTCATATGTAGAATATAATATTTTTAATGGAAGAGCGTCTTCGGAATATTGGAATGATAATGTATATTACGCCTTTAATATAGGAAAAGCGGAAATAAAAAAGGTAGTAAACCGAAATAGTGCCACACATTTTGAATATGAAAAAGTCAGAAAATGGATTGATAACCGCCCCAAACGGTCTTCTGCTTCGGCAGGAGCCGATAATACCGCATTTAGAGACACATGGCGTGTTATTAAAAAATATGATACAAACTTAACCTTTAAAACTCAAAATACAAAAATTGTAAATCAAACAATTTACAATTATAATGCAGGAACGTATAAAGAAGAAACCGGATATTTGTATCGTGAAGAGTTGAATATGGAACCGGGGTTGATAAAATCCGATATAGGAACATATGTTGTAAAGATAACCAATCCTAACGGCAGTATTGAAACATATGAATATACAACTCACAATTTTGATACGGGCTTTAGGCGGCGTTGGAAAATATCTCTTCCGCTTTTAGATTCAAAAACAATTTCGCAAAGCAGCGCTGCAAATGCAGATTTTGTAAAAACAGAATATACATATTCGGACAATTATGCCGTTACTTCACCTACGATTGTGAAAACAACTGAAAAAACAGACGGAAATATACGTGTGTTTTATAAAAAATATGAGTATGATGAAAGCTCCTGTTTTGCAATTAAAGAAAGCCTTCCGCTAACGGAAAATGAAGCGGAGTTATCTGAAATACCTGTGAAAAAGACAATGCAGACAGAGTATTATCATTTGTCGGGCAATTTGTTTTTACCGAAAAGTATACAGTATTATCAAAGTGAAAACGGGGACGTACTAAAGAAAATATATAATCGTGATGCACAAGGCAGACTTATAAGTGAAACAAATGCTGAAAATCAAGTAACGTATTATGAATATCATGAACAAAATGCTTGGCTTCCGACAAAAATATATTTTTATGACCCTCAAAATACGGGAGATAACGCAAGAAAATCCGAAACAATATACGAATATACGGATACATTGCTTTTGGCTCCCAATATTGTAAAAACAAAAATTTCCGATAATAATTATTCGCAGGTAATAACCGAATACGAAAAAGCTTACGGAAATAAAAAATCAGTAACTGATTCTTTGGGAAATACAACCGAGTATACATATGACGAATACGGCAGACCGCTTACCGTGAAATATCCAACGTTTAAAGCTTCTGAAGAAGAACGTAAAATCATAGATACATATGAATATGCTCCGCATGTTACTTATAATAACAGCAGGTATATGAAGGTTAGGCTTTTGAGAACTGTGTATTCTTACCCGAATATGTCGGCTATTCCTCAATATGATAATATAGTTATGGAAAGCTCTCTTTGCGATGATTACGGAAATATCGTTTTAAAGACTGATTTGATAGGTACACAAGAGTACATATATGATGACGCACTTCGAGTGTCGGCGTTTAAAGATTATGCAGCGTATAACTCAACCCAAAATACTGCTGTATATGAGTATGACGGTTTTGACAGAATACTTTCCGTTACTGATGTGATGGGAAATAAGCAATGTGTTGATTACAAAAGCTTATCAAAGGAATACAGCTTTATTTCTGCAAATTCTGCACAATCGGAAAATCACTATACCGAAAATTATGATATGTACGGAAATTTAGTATCTTCTTCAATATATCCGAACGGAAAAAACGGAACTCCCGTTACAACATCATATGAGTATGACCTTGCCGGGAATGTACTTAAGCAAACAGATGCAAACGGAAAAATAACACAGTATGCTTATGATAAACTTAATAATCCTATACGCATAATAAATGCCGACGGAAGCGTTACTGATACAGAGTATTCAAAAACAGGGTCAAAGGTAAATATCAAACAGTATAAGGATAACAACGATTATACGTGGGCATCTGTTTATGACGACAGAGGACTGTTAAAATCAACAAGGCAAAAAGGTCTTGACATTTCAGCTAAAGCATGGTATTATAATTATGACAACGATGGCAAACTGACAGAAACAACCGCACCAAACGGTATAGTAACTAAACTTGCATATGACAACAGCGGAAATATCGTCAATTCAAAAACAGGCTCGGAAGAAAAAATCTATACATATAATCATTTGGGAAATGTATCTTCTGAAGAATACAGAAAAAACAATGAAGTTTCCGAGACAAAAACTTATTCGTATAATGATAAAGGACTTTTGAGCGAAAAGGTTCATAGCGGAAAAACAAGTGAATATTTGTATGACAGTACTCAAAATATGACGTATTTCGGAATAACGGAAAAAGGAAATACTCTTATAAATCAATATTATATATATGATTCTTTAAACAGAGTAACCGATATATCTGAATATGAGGATTTTACAAAAAAATATACATATGAATATTATGGCGACGGATTAGTGAAATCGCTTACTTATCCCAATTCCGTTTTAAAAACCGAGTATACGTATGATAACGCAAATCGTTTGAAAACAATCGTAACAAAACACGGGAATGATGTTTTAAGAACATATACATATACGTATGATAATGTAGGCAATATACTAAACGTGTCGGGCAGCGAAAATGAAAGCTATACATATGATGATAAATACAGATTGAAAAGCTATACAAAAGACGGAGTAACGACGGTATATGAATATGACAGCAGAAACAATATAGTTTCGGAAACAAGACCGGGCTGTGAAAAAACGTATGTGTACAGCGGTGATAACAGGCTGGAAAGCATGACGGAAAACGGTGAACAGATAACGTATAAGTATGATTTGAACGGAAATCTGATAAGCGACAGTTTGGGAAACGAATATGCGTATGATGAAAATAACCGATTGATATATGCCAAAAAGGGAGGAACAGCGTCAGAATACGCAATAGGAGCGGACGGACTTAGGAGCTCTAAAAGCGTAAACAGAGAAACAACTCAATATCTTA
>USLP01000007.1 GCA_900555525.1 uncultured Eubacteriales bacterium | reverse complement strand
GAACTCTTATAAATATGCTTATCCGTGTTAAGCTTCTCAAATTCGGGGGTTACGGGGATATTTTTCGACTGTGCAAGAAGTTCTCCGTCAAGATAAATCGCAAATCCGCCCTCGCCCGACTTGCCCGACGAATCCAAAAACGAGATAAATGCGTCCTTTGCTGCGACAAAATATGCGCCCGTGTCCTTCATCGTGTTATCTACATAAAGAATATAACCGTCAATCGTATAAAAGCCCGTGTCAAGCTTTTCAAAATCGATTTTCGGGGCGGAATTAAAGCTCGGGGAGCCATCGGACGTAATATCAAAATACTGCCCGTCTATATTTCCGTTTTTGCTTATTATGATATTTTTTTCTTTTATATGTATGTTCATGCTCGAGCTGTAATCGAAAAATGTGGATATAAAAAGGCATTTATTTTTAAGACTGCGCATACTTTCCACTTGAACCGCAGAATTTTTCGGAAGCTGTTTTACGTTCGTTATTTCGTTTTCGGCAAGAATAAGCGTGCTTGCATTTTTCATTCTGCTTGTTTCTACAAAAAACTTATTCTGAAACTCCGCAAGCAGAGTTTTATAATTATAAAACGTCCGTTTGTTAAGCTCGTCTTTTATATAAAAATTATTAAAAACCAAAAACATAATAATACAGACGGATACAACCGCATTTATTATTATGATTCTGTTCATTATGCTTTTATCTTTAAGAAACTTAAACATTAGTCTCACCCTTTTAAGATGTATCATATAACATTGATATTATACCATATAATATATATTAAAGTCAATAACCAAATTTTAATATAATCGGCAAAATCTAATATATTATCGTAAAAATCCGCCCGTAACTCAGTTAGGCATACAGGGTTGAACACAATATGCCTAAACCGCTATTTTTTGTATAATAAAAAAGCTCCCCGATTTTTTCGGGGAGGCTTTACTGATATTTTTATTCTTCCGCTGTTTTATGGCAGCAGGAGGCGCAGTCGCCCTGACAGATGTCAACGGCGGGATGTCCGATTTTTTTGTAGTAATCGTTTATAGCCGCCTTGATTGCTTCCTCGGCGAGCACACTGCAATGTACCTTTACGGGAGGCAGACCGTCCAAAGCTTCCATAACAGCTTTGTTTGTAATCTCCAAAGCTTCGTCAACCGTTTTGCCGATTATCATTTCGGTTGCCATACTGCTTGTCGCAACGGCGGCGCCGCAGCCGAAGGTTTTGAATTTTGCGTCTTTTATAATATTATCTTCAATTTTCAGGCTGATTTTCATTATATCGCCGCATTTTGCATTACCAACCTGTCCTACACCGCTGGCGTTTTCTATTTCGCCCACGTTTCTCGGATTTGAAAAATGGTCCATTACTTTTTCAGAATACATATATATACCTTCTTTCTTATTTTTCGGTTTTTTCGTTATACAAGGGCGACATTGCTCTCAATCTTTTTACGATTGCGTCAAGCTTTTCGACCGTATAATCTATATCTTCCTTTGTTGTCTTGGTTGACAGCGTAAGTCTTAACGAGCCGTGAGCGATTTCATGAGGAATGCCCATTGCCAAAAGAACGTGAGACGGGTCAAGCGAACCTGATGTGCAGGCGCTTCCGCTCGATGCGCAAATACCGTTCATATCCAAAAGCAAGAGCAGCGATTCGCCCTCTATAAACTCAAAGCAGAAATTAACGTTGTTGTTAAGTCTTTTTTCGGGATGACCGTTAAACTTTATATAAGGAATTGTCTCTTTTATACGTTTTATGAGATAGTCTCTCTTTTCGCGAAGTGCGGACTGCTTTTTGTCTATATCCGTAACAGCCTCCGCAAGCGCAACGGCAAGACCCGCTATTCCCGCGATATTTTCCGTACCGCCTCTCATTTTGCGTTCCTGCGCTCCGCCGTCAAGATAAGGAACCAATTTTGTTCCTTTTTTCACGATAAGCGCACCCACGCCTTTCGGACCGTGAAACTTATGTGCGGAAAGCGACATCATATCAGCGCCGAGTTCATGAAAATTAATTTTTTCACTTCCCACAGCCTGCACAGCGTCCGTATGGAAGGTTATGCCGTGAGCGTGCGCAATTTCGCAAAGCTCCTTTATCGGCTCGATAGTTCCGACTTCGTTATTCGCATACATAATGCTTATAAGCGCTGTTTCGGGAGTTATCGCCTTTTCCAAATCGTCAGGATTTACAAGACCGAACTCATCAACGTCAAGATAAGTAACCGTGTAGCCTTCCTTTTCCAAAGCCGCACACGTATGCAAAATAGCGTGATGCTCTATCTTTGTTGTTATTATATGCTTGCCTTTTTTGGGGTTAGCTTTCACAAACCCTTTTATTGCCCAGTTGTCGGATTCGGTTCCGCACCCCGTAAAGTAAACTTCTCTTACATCACAGCCGAGACTTTTGGCAACGGATTCTCTCGCTTCGTCAAGAATCACCTTGCTCTCTCTGCCTATTTTATAAATTGCGGAAGCGTTGCCGTAATTGTTTTTGTAAATTTCCGTCATTCTCGAAATTACAGACTCGCTCATAGGCGTTGTAGCCGCATTATCGAGATAAACAAATCTTTTTTCCTGCATTCTTAAAACTTCCTTTCTCTAAACGCATTTTAGGAAAAATATATTTAATTAATTGTACTAACCGTATGTTCGGTATGAAACCAAGTTTTTTCCCGTCTTTTTATTATGCCCGATACGGCGGCGGGAATCCATGTATACATAAAAATAAGATACGGAATATAATAAAGCATTGTTTTTTTATTAAGCTTGCCCTCCGAAAGCAGGATAAGCGGTACAGCGCAAAGCTGAATCAACAAAAGCACACCGTCTGCGATTATTTTTTCCGCTGAAAACGTTTCAAACGAAAACGCATCAAAAATGCCGACAATCGTAAGTATACCTGTCATAACGAAAAACAAAGGCTGTAAAAGATATATTATGCAGTCAAACACCTTTAGCGGATTGACAGTTTTCATAGTCCTTACAAGCTGTGAAAAATATCTCGCCATTGCGTCGCTCTGTCCCTGCATCCAGCGTGTCCGCTGACGAAGTGAGGTCATAAGTCCGCGCGGCTTTTCGTCATACACCAAAGCGTCCTCGCAATAAGCCGTAATGATATTTCGTTTTATAAGCTCCGCCGTTATTTCGATATCCTCGGTCAAACAGCTTTCGTCCCATTCCACGGATTTTAAAAGCTCGGTCTTTATTGCAAAGCCCGTACCGTTAAGCTGAACGGGAAAGCCTATATTATGACGTGCTTTCTGGTACATTTTATTGACGCAAAGATACGTAATATAGTAGGAAGCCGTAACCCAGCTGTCAAAAGGATTTTTCGTCTCTATCCTCCCCTGCACGGAAGCATATCCCTCGCAAAAAGAGGCATTAACCGCCGAAAGAAAATTCTTATCCATGATATTATCCGCATCCGCAATACATACGGCGTCATATTTTTTCCCGTATGAGTAAAGCTTATTAAGTCCCCATTTCAAGGCGTGCCCTTTTCCCGTTTGCAGCCGATTGTTTCTCTCCCAGACCACAGCGCCCGATTTTCTTGCAATATCCGCAGTATTATCGGTGCAGTTATCCGCAATAACAAAAACGTCAAAGTAATTTTTGTCGTAATTCACGCAAAATATACTCTTAAGAGCAGCCGAAATAACCTTTTCTTCATTATGAGCGGGAACAATAACCGCAAAACTGTAAACATTGCCGTTATTCGCACTTTTTTTCTCGGTTTTTCGCCATGCAAAAAGCGAAATAACAAAGTGATAAGCGGCAATAAAGCAGGCAGATACCCGAACAGCCGTAATAAAAGCATAAAATATATCTGCCATTTTCCCCTCCAAAAGCTTTATTTCATACAAAAGTTATTATAACACACTTTTATGGCTTTTGCAACATTTTTTTTCATTTTCTTATAAATTGCATAAAAAAATTTCACGATATTACGTTCTTTTTGAAATTCGCAAAATCGTCAATTCTTTTTGAATTTTGCCGTTTTATAAAAATAAGAGGGTCGCCCCTCTTATCTTATTTCTGCGTTATAATAACCGTGTTTGTTTCACCGTTCCAGTCAACACTGCACGAAAACGCTTCCGCAACCGCTCTTACGGGAACAAGCGTTCTGCCGTTTACAATTTTAGGAGCCGTGTCAAGCTCTTTTTCATCGTTGTTTACGGTCATTATGTTTTTGTCTATCGTCATGGAAACGGACGTATCGCCTTTTTTTGAGGTTATTGTGCGTGTTTCGCCGTCCCATTCTACCTTTGCACCCAGTTTTTCAAATATTGCACGAAGCGGAACAAATGTTCTGCCCTCTATTATAAGCGGAGCTTGGTCAAATGTGAGCGCATCGCCGTCAACGGACACGCTTACCGCATCGGCGGAAAGGCTCAAAAGCTTCCAGTTTTCGCCCTCGTTTGCCGCCCATACATAGCCGCTATGCTCCTCGCCCATAACGTCATACAAAAACGGCACGATAATATTTTCGTTTCTGTCGATTATGCCGTATTTACCGTCAAGCTTTGCGCAAAAATACATGCCGTCCGTGCTTTGCAAATAGCCGTAGTTTTGGCTTTCAAGAGTTAAGTTTTCATGCTCGTAATACGACGGAGGATATTCCGAGACTTCGCTTTTTATGACGTTTCCGTTTATGTCATAATATTTTACCGTAACAGCATCCATATCCTGTATATACTCGTTTCCGTCCCAGCCGGAATCGCCCCACTGTACAACGGTTTGTCTGAATATATTGTTTCCGACATAATCATACGTTCCGTCTTCACCGCCGATTTCATATCCGTCAAATACTGTATTGCCGTCCTTAGCAAAAAACAAATAATTTCCCGAACGAAAGATATTCTCGTCGCATCTTTCTATTTTATCGTAGCTGCAAGGAATAACAATCCCGTCGGCTAAACCGATATAGCCCCAATAGTCATAGTGATTTTCACCTTTTTTTGAAACAGATACACCGCCGAATTTATCAATACGCCAATCCATAAAATCATAATCGCCGATATTTACTTCATTACCGTCAAGGTCAATAACGGTACGCTTATCTTCTTTATTTTTTCCGCCGAATTGTCCGTTATAATAGTTATCTTCACTATCAATCAAAACAGTATATCCCATACTGTAATTACCGAGATTTTTTGTGCTGTATGTTTTTATCTCCGTGCCGTTTTTATTTTCTTCTTTTATAAGTGTCTTTCCGTAAGGAATATTTGATTCCTTAAAAGTGCTGTAGCCTGCGGCAAATGCACCGTTTACGGCGAAACTCATAACCGCAAGCGTGCAAGCGGTGATTTTTACAATATTTTTCATAAGCTTTTCTTAAGTCTCCTTTTATCTTAATATATTTACAATATCCTGCGCCGTACGTTTATCACTTCTGTTGTAGCGTCCGATTATGCCTGCTCTGAAATACGGGTTATATGCGTGTTCCTCCGTGGAAACGCTCACAGTGCAGATGCCTGCATTTTTCATCATGCCGTCTATAGTCTGCGTATAAATGCCGTTCGGGTATGAAAGCGATGTAACCGAAACACCTGTCATTTTTTCCAATACGGCTTTATTTGTATTAAAATCATTCATTATGCTCTGCATTTTTGAATAATCGGAATACAGCTTCCGTATTTCGGGGAGCGGTTTTTCATGGAGTTCATATGAATGGTTTCCTATCTCCGCTCTTCCCGACTGTGCAAGCTCCTTAACCTGTGCCTCCGTCATATAAAACGGCTTGCCCGTCATGGAAGCAAACACAAAAAAGGTCGCCTTTGCGTCATACTTCGTAAGAAGCGGCAAAACATATTTATAATCGCTTTCATAGCCGTCGTCAAATGTCAAAACCGCAATATTTTTATCGGGATTCATCCTGCGCACATAGTCAAGCTCGCCCACAGTTGCAAATATATATCCGTTATTCTTAAAATAGATTAAATCCTGCTCCAAAGCCTGCGGAGTTATGCAATATGTATTTATATATTCGGGTACTTCGGATACCATATGATACATAAGAACAGCCGTTTTCGGACGTATGTTTCCCCGTCTGTTAAGTATGATTGAAAGTCCGTCCGCACCGAACGCTGTGGACTGCATTGTGATTACAAGCAATGTTAAGAGCAAAAACACTCTTTTTAGTTTTTTCATTATTATGTCATTCCTTCTTTTTGATAAAAAAGGCAGAAGCCCTACCCCATATAGGGCGCTGACTTCTGCCGATTTTTTAATTTTTACAGTTTAAGCTTAACGAATGAACGCGCTTCCGCTTGTGTAACCCATTGAGAAACCGTCATAGTTTGCGTCAGTTCTGGAAACAGCGTCAACCTGAACGTTTCCGCCTCTTTCGTCCTTAACCCAAAGCTGAATCTGGTTAGATGTTACTTTGATATAAGCGTTACCGAATTCGCCTGTTGTTCTGTAGTAAGGCAATCCTGTGTATTCATCATAAGCCATTTTGCCGTCCAAGTATTTAACTTCGATTACGTTGTAAGGAGCAGCAGCTTCGGAGAATACATATCTCCATTCTACCTTAGGAGTAGCTTTGCTTACAGGCATGTTAGGTGTAAACATAGGATGTCCGAGGTATCTGAAGATACGGGGTGTATCGTTCTTACCGTCAAATGTAAGACCATTGATTGTAAGATACTGATAGTAGTAGTAAGGCTCTTCCATTTCATACTGAGGAGCTGTCCAGCTGATTGAGGGAACACCGTATGTTACGATGTCATTATCCCAATACCAGGAACCTGCAACACCTTCGTTGTATTTTGTAAGGTATGCGCTTGCTACGTTCTTTGTAGCGGGTTCTCCGTAGTAAGAAGGACCTGTAACGTTTTTAGCCATGATAAGCGTACCGAGCTGTGCAGCGATCATATCGTCTGTTACAGCAAATTCGCCGTTAGCGTCTCTTGCGCTCAAGTTAGCAACGGAGAAGAAGCTGTCGGGAGCTGCAACTCTGTCTTTATCAAGGATTCTGTAAGCGTCGTTACCCAAGAAGCTGTATAAGCTTGCAATATCTTCATAATCAGCAATGTAATGACCCTGCAAGTCATAAGAACCTATTCCCATTGGAGAATATGTTACTTTAACGTCTGCTTTTCTGTTTGTGGGAACAAATACTTCAAAGTTAGAAACGTTAAGGTTAGGATTACCGAAATCCCATCTCCAGCCTATACCGGGAATATTTGTCTGCTGTCTCTGCCAAATTGTGTGGTCTCCGCACATTTCCCACATGAAATCACGGTATCTTGTTTCCCACTGGGGATATAAGCCGTTATAACGTGTGATAACCTGTGCATTGCCTTCCAAATGAAGTCTCTGATAGCCTGCATGAGGATACTCGAGCTCATAGCCCTCGTTTCTCCATTCAACCTTTTCAGGTGCTACCGGAACATACTTCTGGTTGCTTGTGAGTTTTCCGTAAAGAACCTCATTTTGAATTTTGTAGTAGTTCGGCGGCGTAGTTGTGTCATAACCTGCATCAACCCACTCTGCCGATACAGAAAGTGAACTGAATGCAATTACAGAACAAATCACGCCTGCTGTTAAACTTTTTTTGCATTTCATAACGCAAAATTCCTCCTTTAGTTTTATTGCATTCGCAATGTTTCCTTAATTATAGCACAACTTTTTCGCTTTGTCAATACATTTTGTGTTATTTTTTTAAAAAATAATTCATTTTGTGTCTAATCATACTTTTTTACTAAATTTTGGTTATAATATTATTTAAAATATAGGAGGTGTGAAACAATGTTTAAGGACAAACTGAGAAACACAAGAGAAAACAGAGAATTATCCCAGACCGAAATGGCGCAAAAACTCGGCATAGCGGTTACTACATACCGCAATTACGAGAACACAACGAGAGAGCCGAATTATGAAATACTTGTAAACATTGCTAATTTGCTGGACGTAAGCGTAGACTATCTCCTCGGCAACGAAAACAAGGGTAATTCTCTCAATTTGCTACTTTTAAAATCATCAAAGCTGACAGAACGTTCGTTTAGGGAACTCAATTTGTATTTGGATTATCTTATATATAAAGATAAGAACAATATCCAATAACCGCGTAAAAAGCCTCTGCCGATTTTTGGCAGAGGCTTTTATCATAATAATTTCATATTATATTATTTTGTTAAATAATTGTATATAAGTATCATTGCGTCGGCTCTTTTTAAAATTCCGTTCGGGTTGAAGTTTCCGTTGCCGTCGCCCGAAACAATTCCCAAGCCGTTTAGAATTGCTATATGTCCGACATATTCCGTTACATCGTTAAACGGACTTACATATATACCTTTAATGCTTGCGTATTTGTCTATGCCCATTGCACGAATGAGATATTTTGCCGCCAAGGCTCTTGTTACTTCGCCCTGTTCGTCCGCTTCGTCGGGAAGTAATATACCTCTGTTATAAGCGTCTCGGTATTCGCCTGCGTAATTATTTGCCTTACAGATAATCACGGGATTTTTGGAAACAAACACCGAATTTAAAAGCGCTATATAATCTTTTTGCATTATAGGTTCGTCGGGTCTCGCTTCTTCTCCCTCAAATCTTATTCCGAATCTCGCAAGCTCATTCATAATCTTTTCGGCATAATGTCCCGAAATATCCGTATATCCCTTAAATACGTCCTTTTTATATTCTTCGTTATTATAGTTTAAGATTTTTCCCGTAAATGCGTCAATACGCACGGAGATATTATCATCGAGAACATATATAAGGCTCGCTTCATTATTGTTCATATTCATGCGTGAATATATCGTGCTGTAAGGAATGGCGGCGAAAAGCTTTCCGCACGCATCAGCCTTTGAAATAACTCCATCAAGCTTCGGGAACTGAGCTTCCGTATAGGAAATGCGGTAATTCTGAACCTCTCCCGTTTTTTCGGAAAGTCTTAACGTTACGGTATCATTATTATACGGAATTCCGTTTACATATCTTACATATGTATAATATGCTTTGTTGTCCTTATTTGTTTCTTCAAGCTTATATTCCGAGAATTTATCGCCCGCAAGCTCTTTTGCCGCCGTTTCGGCAAGCGCTTTGAGTTCATCCGCCGACTTATCGGGGTTTTCGTAAACTTCATCGGTATCTCTGTAAAAGCTTATTATCTCGCCCGTTTTCATATCCACGTTTACATTAAGATACTTATATTCTTCATCACTTCTGAAAGTCATGGAGGCAAAATATTTTTCGTCAAAATATTCTTTCTGCGCTCTGTACCACGAAAGCTTCATTTTATCATTGCAGCCGAGGTATTTGTTTGCCTTAACAATATTTATAAGCTCATCTTTTGACAATAAACCGTCAAGCTTTTCGATTTCAGCCTGCTCCGCCTTTGTAAAGCCTGCGTCAGCCGCCGATTCCTGCTTCATGGAGTTAAACGCGTTTCTGTCTGCGCCTCCGCCTTCGTTTATGTAGTCCTTATATTCATATTTTACAATCTCGCCCGTAAGTGCGTTTATATATGTATCATTGTTTTCGGGAACATATATAGGAATGATTGTTCTTGTTTTTTTGTCATAATCATATGATGCCGCATAAATCATCTTTAAGCCGATTTTTTCACCGTATGCCTTCTGCGCATTTTCAGGCGAAATAATGGCATCACGAGACGGGAACGTCAGTTTTTCGTTATACTCCATGCTGTAGTTTGTGATTTTTTCCGCTTTACCGTTTATACGCACATAGCCCGTATTTCCGAGTACGGGAATACCGTTTTCGTATCTTTTAAGCTCAAACGAAAAACCGTTTTCATAAAGGCTTTCAACCGTATTTTCGGAAATAACCTTTATTTTATCGCCCATGTTCGGATTCAAAACATCAATAAGAGACGCTGTTTTTTCCGCCGCATTATCTACCGTGATACCGTTTAAATTTGCCTTATCGCTGTAACGCGATTCATCATTGCTGTCCCAAACGTTATATTCCGTTATAAATCCGCTCTCGGACGCTGTAACGTTCATGGACTTTCTGTTATCGCCCTCCGTATTCGACCAACTGAACTGATAAAACGTTCCGCGTTCGCTGTCCTCATACGTTTCGCTGCTAAAGCTTTCGTATTCGTCGGTTGTGCCTATACGGTCCTTTACCGATTTTAAAACCTCCTGCATTTTGTCCGTCTCGGCAAAAGCAAACGATGAGCCTGCCGAAAGTATTGCCGCCGACAGCATTAAAGAAATTATTTTCTTCATATAATTTCCCCCTTTATAATAGTATTTTCACCTATAACACTTTTCAGAGTATTAAAATGTTGCATTTTTTCTAAAATTTTTTCCATTTTTTTATTTTTTTATCGGAGCAGTCCTTTCTTCCGAGATTTTTCCGTCTTTTACAGAAATTACCGTTTTTTCTAAAATTTTTCCGCTTTCATATTCCTTTTTTGTATACGTAACGATTCCGTCTCCGTTCCCCTCGTCAGTCCACTCTGTGGAATATACAACTCTAACGCCGTTTTCGATTTTTTCCTCGTCGCCTATCCAATAGGGGTAATCGTAAAACTTATCCAAAAGCTCGTTTGAAGCGTCGGTATTCATATTAGGAAGAATATGTTCAAAATCGCCGTAGTTCCCTATCTGCGCCGTGCGGTTTATTGATTTTAAATAGCTTTCGGCATACGCCTGCTCCTGCTTTTTGAGCTTATCGGAATACTTATCCGCATTAAGCGCCTCGTTTACACAGCTTTTCGGGAACATTTCACGTATGGAATCTTCATAGCCTGCGCCGTCGGACGGATATTTGACCAAAGCGTCCGAATAACCTGCGTCCGTACGCTTAAAGGTTATAACCGCAGGAATAACTCCCGTACCGCTGACCTTTACGAAATTTCCGTTTTGAAATCCGTATTCTCCGTACATTGTTGCTGCATACACGGTAGAAACGCCGTCCTTTTCCTCACTTGCAAAAATTTTATGTCCCTCGCCCTTACATTCTCCGCTCATAAATCTCCCGTCGCTGTCCGAAAGAAGAATTTCACTGATAATATTGTCAAGCGTTTTTACGCCGTTTGACACCTCCGCCTCCGCTTCTGTTGCGGGGGCGGATATGTTTCTGCACGATACGAGAACGGAGGCGCCTATTCCCAAAAGGGCGATTATCATAAATACGGCAAGTCCGTTTCGCTTTTCAGACCTTATGAAAATGTTTGAAAATCTTTCTTTAATACCTTTTTTGCTGTCATTAAAGCCTGTTGATAAAAACGGCGGTTTTAGTTTTTTATTCATATCCGCACCTCCATTTTTACTGTGCATTTACAAAGCCTGCATTTTTAACAAGCGCTTTTCCCTCGTCGGATTTCAAAAATTCTATAATTTTTCTTACCTCGCTGTCCTGCGGTTCGTCTTTTCTTATAACTATGCTGTAGCGGATAATATACGGATATTCGCCCGCTCTTATTGTTTTGTCAGTCGGGATAACTCCGTCCACTCCGAGAGCCTTAACATTATCACTTGTGTGCATTTTCGATAAGTAATAATAAACCGTATAGCCGATAGAATCCTTTGCGTTGTCATATTCCGCAACCATATCTATTATTTCGCCCATTGCGTTTATACGATTTGTTTTCGGGTCAATCATTTTAAGCCCCTTCATGAAATCGTTTCTCATATGAGCCTGACTTCCCGAATCCTCATTTCTCTGGAACGGTATAATCTGTGCGTCCTCGCCGCCGAGTTCCTTCCAGTTTGTGATTTTACCCTGATATATGTCTTGAATCTGCCCGGTTGTAAGGTTCGTTACAGGGTTATCGTTATTTATCATGAATACAAAGCCGTCAAGCGCAAAATCATACGTTTCAAATTCAACGCCCTGTTCCTTCGCTTTCGCTATTCTTTCAGCGTTCGGTTCGCCCGTTATTAACATATCCGCTTTACCGCTTATAAGGTTATTATATGCGTTTTCCGTTTTGCTGTGGTGTGTTATATTCTCTGCCTGGTTTGGCGAAATACCGAGCATATGTGAGGCAAGCGCATACGCAAGCGGAAGCGTTGCCGTTGAGCCGTCAATTACGGGGTATGTTTCATATGTATATTCAGCCTCCGCAAATTTTGCATTTGCGCTCTTGCTGTCCAAAACAGCATTTGCGTCATTTGAAACAAGCACTATGCCGTCATTATAATCAACCTTATAACCCAAAACTTCGGAAATAAAGCGTATCGGAACAAACGTTCTGTCCTCTCTTATAACGGGAGCGGAATCGAGCGTTACTTCTTTTGTTACATAATCGTTTTTCGCTTCGTCAAATTCCGTTACCTTTGCCTCCATGTTATCAATATAAAGCTCAATCTGTTTTTCGCCGCCCAAAGATACGCACCGTGTACTCTCGTCATATTCGATACCGTAATCGTAAAATGCTTCCGACAAAAAGCGTACGGGAACCATTGTTCTGTCATTCTGCAAAAATGTTTTCGGAAGTATTTTGCCCGGCAAAATATTGTAAGCTTCCTCGATAAATCTGCCCAAGCCGTCCACAAACGCTCTTTCATCTCCGATTTTAAGCAGTATTTCCGTTTTATTTTTCGCATTGTCCGAGAATTTCTGCACAGGCAGATTTTCGGGGAGCGTATACTGCGGTTCGGAATAATTTTTATCCTTTAAAATGTATTTCTTTTGCGCTTCGTTATCGTTTAAAATCGTGTATTTATCCGTTGGCATATACATAGCGCAGTTTTTAAGCTCGCCAACCTGCTTTAACGTGTCGTCATAAAATATCCAATCCGAACTATCCGTTTCTTCATGATAAACAGATTTCGCATTAAGATTATCCGCACATCTTGAAATGTAATCGCCCTCCGATATTGCAGACGCAAGCGTTTTGCCCGTTTTATCTATAATTTTTATACTTTCGTCCGTCATCAGAACAGCCTTTCCGCCGATAAATTCGCCCACGCTTCCCGAAAGCTCCGCAATTTTTTTGCCCGTATTGTCAAAGAGAACCGTTTTTGATTCGTCTTCCGAAAGGCTCTCCGACGCCGTGAAAATTCCATCGCCTATATACGTAAACCAAATATATCCGTCAACCGTGAAAAGCTCGTTAAAGGACGTATCGTATACTGTTGATTTCAAGTTATCGCCGATATATTTACGGGTAATGCCGTAGCCGTCCGTAAAGCTGTCGGCGTTAGCGTCTTTTCCCACATTTTTTACAAGCTCGCCCTTTTCGTTTATATATCCGCTTTCCCTGTCCTTTTCAACGCACGCATACCCCTGCGAAAAGCTGAGCGCATTATCAAACTGCGGTTTTATAACATATTCGCCATTCGTATTAATATATCCTTCTTTTCCATCTCTGAACTTTCTCGCCGGAGCTATGCCGTTTTCAAATGCGCCGACCCACACATAATCAAGCGGTATTTCGGAAATCGGATTTCCCGTCATATCTGCGGCATAATAATTTCCCTCATCGTCCGAAACCGTTATAACGCCGTCTCCGATATCGGAAACCGACCAGCTGTACGGGAAATTAAGCTCGGTTATTTCAAAATAATCCTCCAAAAAACCAAGCCTGCTGTCCTCCGCCATAGCCGTCATGGGCATTGTGAATGCCGCCGCCAAAACCAATGCTGTTAATTTTTTCATAGTGATACCCTCCCAATGATTTTATTTTTTTAAATTATTTTTCTATCGAAAACAGAACCTTCATCTTGACAAAAGCCTCTGTTGTGCTTGAAAGCCAGCTTTTTACTATATCGTCATATGTAAGGCTGTCGTCATCAAGCATTATATATGTAAGATAATCTCCGCCGTCAAATTCCTTTAAATATTGGCTCTCATACGATACGTACGCTTCGCCGTCTCCTCTGAATTTGTCTCGGCTATCGTCCTCGACCGAATAAAATTTATCGCCGTCAAAAAGCACATATGTATAAATCGCATCACCCTCTACCGTATACATAAGCGAGGTAAATTCGGCAGGCTTACCGCCATTAATGCTTTTTAAAAAGTTATCGAGCAGTTCTTTTCCTCTTCTTAATTCACCGCCCGTATTTATGACGATTAAATCATCATCATTTTCATCTCTGTTTTTAAGTTGTTCTGCCACGGTGTTATAATCGAAAGAGAAAGTTTTTTTGACATTTTCGGCTTTTTCAACGTTGTTAAGGCTTATAAACGCGCCTGCCGTCAAAACTGCCAAAAACGCTGTTATAAATACGGCTGGGGCTTTTTTTTTTTTTTTTT
>USLP01000006.1 GCA_900555525.1 uncultured Eubacteriales bacterium | reverse complement strand
TCGCGCACACCCGTGCCGTCCGGCGTGTTGTAATCATTGCCGAACACGGTCAGGTGATCGAGCTGTCCAGCGGCGACCTTGGTGATGTAGGGCATCAGGTTGTTGGGGATGCCGTTGGGGTCCTCGCCGATGAGGCCGGACTTGTGGGCACCGATGGGGTTGAAGTAGCGCAGCAGTGCCACATTCAGGCTGGGGTCAGCCTTGCAGACGTCCTGCAGAATGCGCTCGGTAAAGGCCTTGGTGGTGCCGTAGGGGTTGGTGGTGGCACCCACGGGGAAGTCCTCGGTGATGGGCACGCTGGCGGGGTCTCCGTAGACGGTGGCCGAGGAGCTGAACACGAAGTTCTTGCAGTTGTGGCGGCGCATCACGTCCAAGATGACCAGAGTGCAGTTGAGGTTATTATAGTAGTATTCGATGGGCTTGGACACGCTCTCGCCCACAGCCTTGTAGGCTGCAAACTGGATGACGGCGGTGATGTCCGGGCACTCGGTGAAGATCTTCTCCACGTCCTCGTGCTTGGTCATGTCCGCATTGTAGAAGCGGAAGTCCTTGCCGGTGATCTGCTTCACGCGGTCCAGCACCACGGGGGAAGCGTTATAGAAATTGTCTGCCACGACCACGTCATAGCCGGCATTCAGAAGTTCGATGCAGGTGTGGCTGCCGATATAGCCGGCACCGCCGGAAACCAAAATTGCCATAGTCCAGTACCTCTCTCACTTATCACTTGTTCAGCTGCGGCCGGGCGCGTCCCGGCCTGCTTAAAGAATACAACGTTCTCTGCGCAGAATCAAGGGACGCGGTTTTTATTTACATGCAATTTTGTTGCATCTTTAATTTTGCAATTTCTGATTTCAAAGCATTTTTTGTCTGCCGCAAATGGATGGATGGCCCTCTTTGTGCAAATGGGAGAAAGCAGTCGGAAGCGATTGCTTTCTCACCACTTTTGTGGTATAATCTATAATAAATATTATTATAAACAGAGGAACGATATGAAAAAGATTTTTGATTGGATAACCAAACATAAAAAAACAACAATAGTATTACTTATGTTAATTATTATATTACCAATAGTAATTATTCATATCCTTTTCAAGTGGAAATCTAATTGTTATTGGATTGAAGCAGAGTGGAATGCAGGAGATGTATTAGGGTATTTTGGTGATGTTCTTTCTTTTGTTGGAACAGTTGTTTTAGGTTATATCGCAGTCAAACAAACAGAACGAGCAAATAAATTAAATAAAGAATTACTTCTCATTGAAAAGAATAAAATCAAACCCGTTTTTAATATTGTTCAAGATGAATTATACAAAATTTTTATTGATGCAGCTATGCAAGAAGAAATTTCCAAAATCAAGGAAAATGATTTATCTTTGAATATATTATATCCATATATGCCACGAACCGGTATGGAAACGAGTAGTGCACTTATAAAACTAAAAGTGAAAAACACAGGTGGGACAACTATAAGCAGAATGTATATAAAAACAAAACTGTTTTATCTATCCGTAACCGATCCTAATAATACTACGGAGGAAAAATTAAGTTATTTTACGGGCAATACACGATTAGGTGCTGGCGAAGAGAAAAGTCTTTATATCATTATAAAAAGGGAATTTCAGACAAATAATGAATGTAATAGTAATTACTACGAAAAAAATATTGATAGACTAATGCCACATGCGGAGTTTGAATTAACATTAGAAACCGTAATAGGTCAAAAATATAAAGAAAATATTTCGTTTGGCTCTAATTGTAATATCAATATGGTAAGCGAAAATAACATAACAACAAGAGACGTTGGAATTATTGATATTACTGTTGATGAAGTCAATGAGTAGAGCAAATATTATTGAATCAAATTTGATTCACTTTTAAGGCAACCTACACGGGTTGTCTTTTTTCGTACCTAAAACTTTTCAAGGAGGTGTTGCTTATTGCAGGAAGAAATTGAAAAGAAAACGATTGCGCTTGCCATATCCGGCAGCAAGATTACCGGGCGGACGCTTGCAAAAGCGATTTCCGTTTACCTAAATCACCGCAAAGGAAAACTGCCGGACTTAAAGCACGGCAGGCAGACCATTAAAGACCTGATGAAGCATAATACGGCTCTTTCAAACATTGAGATTACCGATAAAAATATCAGGTCGTTTGAATCTACGGCGAAAAAGTACGGGATTGATTTCGCACTCAAAAAGGACAATTCCGAAAAGCCGCCCCGATACCTTGTCTTTTTCAAGGGCAGGGACATAGATGTTTTGACAATGGCATTTAACGAGTATTCGCAGAAAATATTAAGGCAGAAAGAAAAGCCCTCTGTTAGGCAGGCTATCCGCAAATTAGCGGAAATAGTAAAATCACAACACAAAGACCGTGAAAAAATTAAGGACAGGAGCATTGAGCGATGACGGCGGCGGATAAGAAAAAAATCATTTCAAATCTGCCGTTTCTCATTTTCTTTTGGATATTCGATAAGCTGTCATATACCGTGCGGCTGTCGGAAGAAAACATTTTAATATCGGTTGTTAAGGGAGTATCGGAGCTTCCAAAGGCGCCGCTGCTCTCTTTTCATTTTAACGATATTTCCGTCGGAATTGTCGGAGCACTTGCGGTCAAGGGCATTTTGTATCTGCGGAGCAAAAACGCGAAGAAATTCAGAAAAGGTATTGAATACGGCTCTGCACGCTGGGGCACTCCGGAAGATATTAAGCCGTACATTGACGAGGATTTTTACAATAATATTCTGCTGACGAACACGGAACGGCTGACAATGAACAGCCGCCCGAAAAATCCGAAATTCGCACGAAACAAGAATGTGCTTGTAATCGGCGGCTCAGGCTCCGGAAAAACAAGGTTTTTTGTAAAACCAAATCTTATGCAGATGACGACAAGCTACTGCGTGACCGATCCGAAAGGGACAATCCTTGTCGAGTGCGGAAAAATGCTGCAAAAAGGCGGGTACAAAATCCGTTCGCTCAATACGATAAATTTCAAAAAGAGTATGCACTACAATCCCTTTGCCTATATACGCAGCGAAACTGAAAAACTGCATAAATGCGAAACAGAACAGGAATTTATGAAAAAGGTAAATGTCTACTACAAGAAAAACGGAACTTGCGTAGGCTGTGAGGGTGTTTCGGACGAGCTTGCGGCAAAGCTTGATGAAAATATAAAACAGGCGTATTCGTGGGATAAGCAGCCGTTTCCGTCGTACCGCCTTACAAATAACAATGCCGAAATACGCAGACTGAAAAAGTGTATCGAAAACCTTACGGCAACGCAGAATACGGAGTTTGTCGGTTGGAAATTTAACGGCGGCGAAGCGGTCATAAACGAAGATAAAAACCGTTTGCAGCTTCTGTTTGATGAAAAACCGAGCAAAGAACAAAGAGAAACGCTCAAAGCAAACGGCTTTCGGTGGGTGCCGAGTGACACCGCTTGGCAAAGACAGCTTAATCCCAACGCTTTCTATGCGGCAAATCGAATAGATTTCATTAAACCCGAAAACGGCGAAAGGCCTACCGACTTGCAGCCGAAAGCACCGAAAAAGAGCGAGCCGGAAAGATGAGGTGTTTTTTTGTGAATAAAATATTTTGCGGCAACGCACTTGATATTCTTAAAACACTTCCGCCCAAAAGCGTGGATATGTGCGTTACAAGTCCGCCGTACTACGGTCTGCGTGATTACGGCGTTGAAGCACAAATCGGAAATGAGCAAACACCGTATGAATACATACAAAATCTGTTGCTTGTTTTTGAAGAAGTAAAGCGTGTATTAAAGCCGGACGGAACACTTTGGGTTAATATTGCGGATAGTTATGCCGCAAATAATAAAAATTTCAAATTACCGCCAAACAAAGATTTTTCCGCTATATCTAAGCTGTGGCACGGAATAAAGCAAAAGGATATGATAGGCGTTCCGTGGCTGCTTGCCTTTTCCTTGCGTGAAAACGGCTGGTATTTACGCTCGGATATTATATGGCATAAGAAAAATTGTATGCCGGAGTCTGTCAAAGACCGCCCATCGAAATGTTATGAGCATATATTTCTGCTTTCAAAATCACCGCAATATTACTATGATTATGACGCTGTGAGAGAGCCTGCGGCAGATAGCAGCATTGCAAGATACAAACGAGGGGTATCGGGCAAGACAAAGTACAGAGATAAAAAACAGGGGATTTTTATGCCGAGAGATAAAACGGATTTTTCGGATATGCGTAATAAGCGTGATGTATGGAGCGTTGCAATAAATTCCGCACATATTCCGGGACATTTTGCGGTATATCCCGAAAAGCTGATAGAACCTTGTATTCTTGCAGGCTCAAAAGTCGGCGGTGTTGTGTTAGACCCGTTTTTCGGGAGTGGCACAACAGGCGTTGTCGCACTCAAAAACGGCAGACAATATATCGGGATTGATATTAACCCCGATTATTGCAAAACGGCACAGGACAGAATTGAAAAGATAAAAAACGAAACGGAGATGAACGATTTTGGAAATAAGAATAAATAAGGAAATTAAGGACTATCACGAAAGTCTGTTTTTCGGACTTTCCACACGGCAATTTATCTGTTCGGTGGCAGCGGTCGCAGCCGCTGTCGGGATATACTTCGGACTTAAAAACTATATCGACAAAGAAACGGTATCTTGGCTTTGTATTGTGGCGGCTGCACCTATCGCTGTTGCCGGCTTTTTCAAATACAACGGTATGAACTTTGAAGAATTTGTCGGAGCGTGGTTTCGGTCTGAATTTCTTGCTGCCGGAGTGCGAAAATTTGAAAGTACGAATTATCTTTATGAAATGATAAAGGAGGAACTCACAAATGGCAATGCTAAATCTGTTCGGAAGAAAAAACCGAATAAAAAAGCAAAAAAGAAAAATTGCAAGGACAGTTCAGCAGTCGATACCCATTGATGCGATATACAAAGACGGCATTTTTCGCACAGGACGGCTGTTTTCAAAGTCGTGGAAATTCTCGGACATAAACTATGCCGTAGCGTCTGATGATGACCAACTGCAAATGTTCCTTGCCCACTCTGCAATTCTTAACGGACTTCCGACAGACGCAATGGATGAAATCACGATATATAACCGACAGCTCCACAATAAGGTGTTTGAGCAAATCACAACGCCGTCGGATAATCCGAATTACAAGAAATACACACAGGAACTCAATGGCATACTGTGCGATAAGATGTCGGAAAGTAATAACATTGTTCACGAAAAATATATCACGGTCGCAACCGAAAAGAAAAACATCGAGGAGGCTCGGACATTCTTTACCCGTGTGGGAAACGATTTAACAGCCGATTATGCGAAAATATCGTCAAAAATAGCGGAGCTTGGTTACAAAGACAGGCTTCGCATTTTTAATGACTTTTTCAAAACGGGCGAAAATGAAAAATTTGATTTTGACCTCAAAAAAGCTATGGCGAAAGGTGCGGATTTTAAGGACTACATTGCTCCCGATAGCTTGGAATTTAAGAAAGACTATATCAAAATCGGCGATAAATACGCAAGAACGGTTTTCTTAAAAGAGTATCCGTCATTCTTAAAAGACAGTATGATTTCAGAATTAACCGATTTTTCACGGAGTATGATGTTATCTATCACTATTCAGCCGATACCGACCGATGAAGCGGTTAAGATAGTTCAGAAAAAGCTGCTTGCCATTGAAACGGATATAACCAAATGGCAGCAGAAGCAGAATGAAAACAATAACTTTTCCGCAAATATTCCGTATGAAATGGAGCAAATGCGAAAGGAAATCAAAGAGTTTTTAGACGACCTCACCACCCGTGACCAGAGAATGATGTTTGTAACAGTTACGCTATTGCATATTGCCGACAGTTTGGAGCAGCTCGATAACGATACCGAAACGCTGATGTCGATAGGCAGAAAACATCTCTGCAATTTTGCAACGCTGAAATATCAGCAGGAGGACGGTATGCAGACTGTATTACCTTTCGGAACGCTGAATATAAAGGCAATGCGAACACTCACGACCGAAAGTACGGCGGTATTATCTCCGTATAAGACACAAGAAATAATAGACAAGGGCGGTTTGTATTACGGCATAAATGCAATATCACACAATTTACTTATGTGTAATCGCAAGCTGTTACTCAACGGAAACGGCTTTATTCTCGGTGTGTCCGGGTCGGGTAAATCATTTGCGGCAAAAATGGAAATTCTGATGTCGGCTCTGTTTTCAAATGATGATATTATCGTCATAGATGTTGAGCGTGAATACGGCTCACTCATACGAAATCTCGGCGGTGAGGTTATCACACTTTCCGCATCGTCAAAAAATCATATCAATGCACTTGAAATAAATAACGATATTGATATGGACGAAAACCCCGTGTCGATAAAGTCGGAATTTTTAATATCTCTGTTCGACCAATTATTAAAAAGCAACGATTCAAGGCTCGGCGGCGGTGTCGGTGCAAAGGATAAATCTATCATTGACCGCTGTGCAATTAAGGTTTACGGTGAATATTTAAGCGGCAAATCGGAATATATGCCGACTTTGGTTGATTTTAGAAATGAGCTTTTAAGACAGCCGGAGGACGAGGCACAAGACCTTGCACTGTCGCTTGAAATATTTACAACAGGCTCGCTTGACGCATTTGCACATCAGAGCGATGTCAATACGAACAACCGTATTGTTGCTTATGATATTTTGGAGCTTGGCGAACAGATGAAGTCTATCGGACTTTTGATTATGCTTGATAATATTTTCAACCGTGTTATGGCAAACCGCAGGCGGGGAAAATATACGAGGGTTTATGTCGATGAAGCACACTTGTATTTCAAAAATCCGTACAGTGCAGATTTTCTTTTGAAGTGCTGGAAACGGTTTAGAAAATACGGCGGACTGCTCACAGGCATCACACAGAACATTTCCGACTGCCTGTTAAATGAAACGGCAAGAGGTATGCTTTCAAACAGCGAATTTCTGCTGCTCTTAAATCAAGCGCCGTCCGACAGAAAAGACTTGTCGGAGCTTTTATCCATATCCGATACGCAGATGAGCTACATCACCAATGCCGGAGCTGGACGGGGACTTATCAAGGTCGGCGGTTCCATTGTGCCGTTTATCAATGAGTTTCCGACAGATACGGAACTCTATAAATTGATGAGCACCAAGCCCGGTGAAGGCTGATATAAAGCAATGTTTATTTCAAAAATAGATTTGTGCAAAAGCGAGAAATGTATGTCAAATCATTGTTTTAATCGGCAATATATGATATAATCATAGTAGCAGTAAATTGAGTTTTATATAAGGAGTGTGATCAAATGAAAAAAATAATAAAATCTTTTACATTTTGGTTTGCCATTGTTGGTATTATTGGAATTATCTTAAATTTGGTTGGCTTTGATGATATCAGCTTATTTATCGGATTGAATCCGATCTTGAATGCTTTAAGCAGTTCCAAAGCTTGCTGCGATATTATCAATTCGATTCCTTACCTGTGGTATATTTTGAGTATGATTACAATGATAGGATATGGATTAGTTATTGATGCACTAAAAAACCTAATAAGAAAAAAATAATAGTTTGACTTTACATAAAAGTTGACATTACAAAAAAGAGCAATCATAAACGGTTGCTCTTTTTTTGTTGTCCGAAGGGAGGAATTTTTATAGCAACCATTCATTTTTCACAAAAAGGTATATTTATTCTTTTACAGTTATGTACTTGTATTTATACCGTTATATCGGTATTTTTTTGCTTTATGCGGTCTGTGCGTATTGCTACAGCCTCTTTTTTCATACCCAAAACACAGAAAGGAAAGACAATTTATGAAAAACAAAATGACAGAAAAATTATTTGAGCTTGCCTATACCGACAGTATGACCGAAGTGCAAAATCGCAACGCCTATGAGGAACGCTTGAAAAAGCTCCGAAAGCCTAACGCAAACATTTCACGCATCACGATTATTGTCGTTGATGTAAACGGCTTGAAAGAGATAAACGACAGCTACGGGCATTTTTGCGGTGATGACGCAATAAAGACTGTTGCAAAGGCACTCAGAGATACTATCGGAACAAAAGCGGATATTTACCGTATCGGCAGTGATGAGTTTGTCTGCATATCAGAAAGTAATGTGCTGCCGTATATATCGCAATTTAAGGACACGATATATTTTATCAATAATGAAAAACTGTATAACCTGTCTGTTTCGATAGGCTATTCAAGATTCCACGAAAAATACAGTAAGAGCATTTACGATATAATCTGCCGTGCCGATGAGAAAATGTATAAGGATAAAAAGAGTAAATAAACAGAAAAACGGGACGGTAAAATTAGCCGTCCCGAAAAAGCTATTTGCCGAATAAGTCGCTGTGCGTCCCCGTTCTTGCAAGAGTTAAAACCAAAACATCTTTTTCGTAGAAATACACGAGCAACCAGTCCGGCTCAATATGGCATTCACGATGCCCTGCCCAATTTCCGCCCAAAGGGTGATCATAATTTTCATCAGGCAGTTTTTCACCGTTTGCGAGTTTTTCTACAATGTTTTTCAGTTTCTCAATATCAAGATTTCGTTTTAATGCCAGCTTATAATCTTTTTTGAATTTGGTAGTCCATTTGACAGTGTATTTTACTTCTTTCATTTGGATAAATCCTCAAACATCTTGTCTAAATCAGTGTAGCCTTTGACAGACGGATCCTTTGCAATCCTTTCCGCTTCACGCATAGCAGCAAGTGTTTCTGCGTTCGGCCGGTTGAGGGAAATTTCAAAAGGAATTTTACCGTCACGAAGTGATTGCCTTACAAAGATGTTAAATGCGGTAGAAATGTTCATACCAAGCTCGTTAAAAAGTATGTCGGCTTGTGCTTTTAAGTCCGAATCCATACGGATACTAATATTTGTCGCTTTAGAATGTGCCATAAAAACATCTCCTTTCGTACTGCTATATATATTATACGCTATTTGCACGAAAAAATCAATACATTACACGAAATTTCTAAAAATTTTTTTAAGCAGAGGTGATAACACTTGAAAGATATAAAGACAAAGCCGAAAACAACCACTAAGGCTGTTCATAATGCCCCGAAAGCCACAGACCGCTTTGCAAAAGAAGCGATCAAGGATATTAAAACCGTGTCAAAAGATGTACTTATCAAAAATACCATAGATAAGCAGCTTGACACACGGCAGTCGGAACAGCCGCAGCGAGCAGAAGTTGAAGCAACTGAACAGGTTGAAAACACCTACTACTCCGCCGTTGATACTGTTTACCAAAAAGGCAAGCGTTTTGCGGAAAGCAAGTTAAAGCAACACCGCCAGCAAATGAAAACAAGGCAAAATCAAAATGCAGATACACCGCCCACACCTCAAAATGACAACATTTCAGAGGTGCAGAACACACCCAAGCAGCCGAACAATGCTCCGAAAACAAAAGAGAGCATACAAGCGGAGCATAAAACATCTGCACCCGAAAATGCTTCAAAAGTGCAGAGCAAATCTACCGCACAGGTTAAGACCAAGGAAGCATATATGAAGTCGCAGAAAGCGGATATGCCGGAAAAATCAGCGGATACGGTTAAAACAAAGGCTAATTACATAAAACAGCACAAAACCGCCGAAGTTAAGAACGGTATCAAGCAAAAACCGAGCGAAATTGCTCCGAAAACAAGAGTGGGTACCTCTGTTTCCTCTGCTCCCACACCCAAAACCAAAGAGCAAGCCATAAAGGACGCACGGAAAAAATATGTTTCGGAAAAACTGAAAACAAAAGCTGAAGCTGAAAAGACAGCTCGGCAAAATCATACTTCGGATATGCCTATACATAACGAAAATATGCCAAAAACAAATGCGGAGTTTATCAAGAGTGATATATCATCACCAAATGTTAATTCAGAAAATATGCTTGATACTTCTTTCCTCTCAAAATCTATGCCGAAAACAAAAGAAAGCTACATACGCTCGCACGGCAAAGCTCCGTCCGACCTCATAAAAACACCGGAGAGGGCAAAAACAATGCCAAAGCAAAATACTCATACCGTTACCCGAAATGTATCAACTGGGACAAAAAAGGCGGTTAAGACAAAAGACAGTCTTTTGAAAGGCACAAACAAAGCCGTGAAAACGGGTAATTCCTATGTCGGCAAGTCTGCAAAGAAAAAAGCTGTTAAATCAGCAAAACGGGCGGCAAAGACGCAAAAGGAAATCACGAAAAAAGCGGCAATAGCCGCAAGCCCTTTCGGTATCTTCATTTCCGATGAAGCGGCGGATAATGACAGTATTCCAATTTCAGCTATCGTTGCCGAGTGCAATATGGAACTTTCAAACAAACTCGATGACATAGAAAATGCCGCAGCCGCAGACCGCAGTGAAATTATCGGTGAACAGGCAAATTGGGATTTGGTGCTCGCCGTATTTGCAACAAAAGTTGCAGGTGCGGAAGATGATACAGTCGAAGATGTTGTTGTCATTACAGAAGATAAAAAACAAAAGCTCAAAGATGTGTTTTGGGATATGCACGAAATAACCTCACGCACAGAAACGGTTGCAAGCGGTGATACCAATGAAAAGGTTGTGTATATTACAATTACAGCGAAAACAAAAGAGGATATGATTTCACAGCATAATTTCACACGCAAGCAACAGGAAGCGCTCGATACGCTTTTGGAACAAGATGAGGTGCTGATTTCCGCAGCGCAGTCGCTCGCAGTGTCAGACGCAACCGCACAGGATATTTTGAAAAACTTACCTGACAGTTTATCAGCGGAGCGAAAGAAGGTTATAAAAGCCGCCTGCTCGCTTGTAGGCAAGGTGAATTACTTTTGGGGCGGTAAATCGTCTGCTATCGGCTGGGACTCAGAATGGGGCAAGCTGAAAACAGTATCGGCGGAGGGCAGTAAAACAACCGGGACAAAAAGACCTTTCGGGCTTGACTGTTCGGGGTTTGTTACTTGGAGTTTTATCAATTCGGGATTTAATGCTTCGCAAATCGGACACGGAACGCAAGGACAAATCGCAAAGTGCAGCCGAATATCTTGGAGCAGTGCTCAAGCTGGGGATTTAGCCTTTTACGGTGATTTATCTCATGTCGGAATCGTTGCCGGAAAGGACGCTGCCGGAAACATTCTTGTTATCCACTCATCAAGCGGCAGGAATAATGTCGTCATCACAACAAACAGTGGCTTCGGTTTTGCGGCAAGACCAAACTGTTATTAAGGTCGGGAAATTTCTCTCCCGACCTTAATATTATTTTTCAATATTCTGTGCTATCTTTATCATACTTTCTTTATCAAGATTTCCCATTAAAGAATAAGTATACGAAAAATCCGAATCCGACCAATTTATCGTAATTTCTTTATTTTTATAATTGAAAAACCCTTCATTTTCGTTTATTTTTATACGTTCCCACTCTGAATTTTCAGTATCAATATTTTTAATTGATTGATCCTTTTTTATTCTTAATCTAAAAAAATAATCGTCTTTTTCAAAATTAAGCATTAACGAATTTTCAGTTGCACGCTTGTCTGTTAATTTAAATCCATCCGGTATATAATTTAATGAAATTTCATCTGATGCATATGTTTCATGATTTTTATTATCTTCATACTTTATTTCAGTATTCGTTTCCGTTATTTGCATAACAAAATTAAGAAATTTCACACGCCATGCTCTAACACTCATAACAGAAATGCTTGCAACAGATAATATAATTACAAGAAACATTGCCGCTCTTTTACTATAAACGATAAACCGCTTTTTTCTTTCATTTCGCTTCACTTTTTCAAAAAATGAATCCATTTTTTTTCGGTGTTGTTCCGAAAATTCTATTTTTTCGTCTGTATCATACTCTTCAACAAGCTCTTCAGAGGCTAAACCAACAGAATATCTTAATAAATTTTCAAATTTTTCATCATTATTCATTTTGTTCTCCTCTTTTCCAATGTTTTTTTAAGCAGTATTTTTGCTCTTTCTAATCTTTTGCGGGCAGTTTCCGCTGATATGTTAAATATTTTAGAGATTTCTGTATATGTCTCATCTAAATAATACTTATGTATTAGAATATCACGATATTTAACAGGAAGCTTTAAAATACTTTGCTTCACAAATTCAGCATCTTCAAGTTCAACAACATGTATAAGCGGATCATAGTTTTTAAGATCTTCAATAATTTCAAGGCTTTCAGGTTCTAATTTCAAATTCATCTTATTATTATAAATATCAAGTGCAGCATTATGGCTTATCGTACTTACAAAGGCGGCAGTCGCAAAATAATTGCCCTCATCTATTTTGTGTAAATTATTGTAAATACAAATCATCGAATCATGAACAGCGTCTTCCGCCAATGATTTATCTTTTAAAATTTTAAATGCCGCATTATACATCATTTTAGAATATTTCTCATAAATTCTATGTATTTTTTGTAAATCATCACCTTTTTGTTTTTTATTATTCGTATCTATATCTTTTTTTGAATTATTTTCAAACATAATTTTTCAGCCTTATTCCTTTAGTTTTTTTAACGAGTCAATCATATTTATTACAAAGTTCAGTTCTTTTTCATCTAAATGCTTTAATTTGTAAATCGCTTCTTCTAAATTTTTATTCTCATAGATTTCTGCGTCTGTAACAGAAGTTTCGGAAAACAATTCACTCAATTCCAGTTCCAGACAACTGCATATTTTTCCCAAAACCTTAAAACTCGGTTGTTTATCACCATTTTCTATATGTGAATAGTAACCCGCTGATACACCCACTATTTCAGAAAGCGCTTCTTGCGTCATATTTAACCTGATTCTTTTTTGACGTATTGCATTTCCCATTTTAACATAATCCATAACTATCCTCCAAAATCATAACTTATATGAATTTCTTTGATAGTATTATTTTAACCGATTTTTCTAAAAAAAGAATGGTCTGTTAGGCAAGTTGTAACTTGCCTTATTCATAATTAGGCTTATTTACTGCATATTCAGGCAAAAAAATTTTTTTAATTTTTTTATAAAATATTCTTCAGTTATACATAAAATAAAAAAACAGTTCAGTATTTCAATCCAAACTGCCATTTTAATTATATTATATTATATTTTTATAAAATCGTCAAGTATTTTTTTAAAATTTCAAAAATTTTTTATATATAGTCTTCAGCGATATGCAAATATATAACTATATTGCATATTAGGCTTGTACAAATTTTATTTGCAAAGCGGTTTGTAGGCGGGCATTAAGAGCCCTGCCCCTACAAGTTTGTGCGAACATGAGGAATATTTTGAGTTGCAAGTATTAGAAGAAAAAAGCAAGGATAAAATCTTTGATTTTATGGGAAGCCTTGAAAATGGGCGGAGCAGACGGGAGCTTGCTCACAGCCTGCTCCGCATTTTTCAAGGCTCTTGCTTTTTGTTTACATCATTGCAGATTTTTTCTAACTTTTGGTATATAAATGGATTAACTTTATACCTATCTCCAAGATACTCTCCATAAGCTACAATTTCTATAAATCCGTAGTAAAATATCCGCGATTCGCTTCCGTCCCTATATGTCAAAGTAACCCATACATCAGGACAACTCGAACCGAGTACAATATTTTTAAATTTGTAGTATCTATCTTTGTTCAGCGCTTTCACTATTTTTTTTATTTCACTGGGGTCAGTAGTCTCGCACTGCATTCCCGACAAGAAAAACACCTCTACTTTGTATATTTCCTTACTGTTTATATTGAGTGTTCTGCTTATTGAAAAGAGATATATTAAAAAGGATAATAATATAATGCCGATACAAAAAAACAAAATTTTTGATTTTTTTCCAAACAACAGCTTTTCCTCCTTTTACGGTGCCCAAAATTCACGTTTCCCTGTTCTCTCTCTTACAGGAATGCCCCATTTTTTTTCAACATATTTGTACCAAGTGTGCTGACGTTTCATTTCGTGAGCCAGTGTTGGACTTTTTGGCGCAGCATTCAAAGTTTTGGTGTTATAATCAAATATTGTTCCACCTTCCCAACCAGTTATATGTTTATAAGTTGTTATCTGCATAAATGCATATACCATGTTATATGTACTTGCGTGAGCTGTGTTACATGCACTAAAATATAAATCGTCTATTTTTTTATGCTCTAAATCAGACACGGACAAATCCGTATCTTTATTGACTATGGCCTTTGAGTTTGCCGCTAACCGACTTTTTCCGAATGTTAAATATGCGACACCATCCGCTGCTTT
>USLP01000005.1 GCA_900555525.1 uncultured Eubacteriales bacterium | reverse complement strand
CAAAAAGGGCGCTTCGAGAGCCGAAGCCGCTCAAATGGTTTACAATTTCTGCAAATTTGCGGAAAAATAAATAAGTAAAAAAAATTTTATATAAAGGTGGTAATTTAAATGAAAAAAATCATTTCAGGCATTTTGATCTTCACTATGTTACTCACAATGTGCGGTTTGACGGCTTTTGCGGCACCTATGACAAAAGCTGATATCGAAGCCGTATTTAACGGTCAGTTTGACGACACAATCGACAGCGCCCCCAACCTCGGAAGAGCATACAGATTTGTTTCCGAAGACCAGGTTGATGTTCTTAAATCAATTTCCTCGGCAGCGATTGCGGCTCCGACAACAGAATCTGAAGTTTTGTCCGTTGCTGTTGCAAAGCTTATGGCTTTTGTTACTGCAAAGCAAAGCACAAACACAGTATCTGATGCCGATATTTCAAATGCGGCGGACAAATTCGTAAACGAAAAATATGCTGTTGGCACGGATGATTTAAGCGCGACAGATGTTTTGGACAAAATGTCAAACGGAAAAATGAACAAAAACGCTCTCGGCGCACTTCTTTACAGTTTCAGAAGCGCAATCAGAAAAGACGCTAAAGCTAACCCCTCTACATACACAGATTTGCTTTTGAAAATTAACACTACCGAGTTTACAAACAGCACAAAGGATTTGGTTGCAAAGCTTCTCGTTGATATACTTACAAACACGCAGAGCGGCAGCTTAAAGGCGGCTATTGCAGAAATGCAGGCAAAAGGCGTTTTGAGCACAACTATCGCCACAAACGATACATTTGTTAAAGCAATAGCAAACGCAGTAACGGTTGTTCCCGATGTAAGCGCTGTTGCAATTGATACAATTCTTTCGGGCGTTTTGGAAACACGAATTAAC
This sequence comes from uncultured Eubacteriales bacterium, assembly GCA_900555525.1. GTDB lineage: Bacteria > Bacillota > Clostridia > UMGS1840 > UMGS1840 > UMGS1840. The sequence goes on along the minus strand of USLP01000005.1, from coordinate 13,650 downwards.
GTTTATTCCTCTGCTTCCTCAACTACTCCGATAAAAACAATCGAACCTAACCAAGCAATCGAAACAATCACAGGAAATGACAGCTTATATCTTGAAGTTGTTTCTTCCACCTCCGACCTTTTGGGTAACGGCAATGCCGCACAAAGAGAAGAAGACCTTGATCTTAATATGACAGGCTGGTTTGACGTATGTGCAAAAGACGCAAATTTAACTATTGAAAAAGATGCAAGCGGAAGAATTAAAGTAACGGGAAATGACGCATCTTCAAACGGTGTACTTAAATTCTACAGAAACACAGACGCTAATTTCGACACAGTTGAGCAGGCTACGCAACTTCTGTTTATAGAGCTTGGCGTATCAACTGCGAAAAAATCTTCGGGCGGTGTAGGAAAGAGCGACAACACAGGCGTTACTGTTAAAATCGTTCCCGAAGCTTCCGTAAAATCGGGTGAAATCAAAGCGGGAACAAAGGTTAGACTTACTCCTTCAATTTTAACAGGTAAGGTTTACTATACAACAGACGGAACGAATCCTTCTATTGACGAAAACGGTAACCTCGAAGGAACGACAAAGCTTTACACAGGCGAAATTACAATCAATGAAGATACCGTTATCAAAGCTATCGCAGTAACGGCAAACGGAAAAACAAAATCCGACGTTCATACTTTTGAATATACCGTAAAAGGTATTGACGTAAGCATCAGCCTTTCATCAGGAATAGTTAAAGCAGGTACAAAGGTTGAACTTTCCACAAAGAACGGAAAAGACATTTACTATACAACAGACGGCACAGACCCTGCACTTGACGAAAACGGCAATCCCACAGGCACAACAAAGAAATATACGGAAGCAATCGAAATAACGGAAGATACGTCATTAAAGGCTATTGCTGTTGACGCTGACGGCATTAAGAGCGAAATTGCCGAAGAAAAATATGTTATAGCTCCCGAACTTATCGGAGACCATATCGCATATATCCAGGGTGATGATTTCGGCAACTTCAATCCCGAATTGCCTATCACAAGAGCAGAAGTTGCAACAATATTCTCAAGAATTACCGTTCAGAAAATGAATATTGACACAACCGCAAAAGCAACATTCACAGATGTTTCCGAATCTGACTGGTATTACAATGCAATCGCATTTATGGAAAATGCAGGCGTAATCAAAGGTTATGAGGACGGTTCATTCAGACCTAACAACTACATCACACGTGCTGAATTTGCCGCAATCGCATCAAGATATGACAGACTTGACGATATAAACGAAAACATCTTCTCTGATGTTACATCGCTCCACTGGGCATTTATGATGATTAATTCCGCATCTAAAAAAGGCTGGGTAACAGGCTATGAAGACGGAACATTCAAGCCCGACAGCTTCATAAAGAGAAGCGAGGTTGTAACGGTTGTAAACAGAATGCTCCAAAGAAATGCAGAGGCAGAATTTAAAGATAAAGACTTAAGCGGTCTTATCATCTTCCCCGATGCAAAGGATATAAATATGCACTGGGCATTCTATGAAATCGTTGAAGCGTCCAACACGCATGAAAACCCCAACAAATAATAAACGCTTGATTTTTAAAGGAGCTGTATATCAGCTCCTTTAATTATTCACGGAGAAGAAAAATGAATGAAGTTTTTAAATATAAAAAAATTGAAAAACTGAAGGACTATATCGGAAAAACCGCCTATGAACGGCAATTTTCATACAGTCATTTATGTGAGGCTGTCGGCGAAAAAGCGTATCTTTTGATTTTTGATAAATATGACATTAAGGACGCTTCAAAAAAAGATGACAGAACTGTAATCTATTGTGATGAAAATGATTTTATTATGTGGAGCGATACTATGAGACTTCCGAATACCGAAAAAGGTCTCCCCTCTCCCGAATCCTTTAAAATGCTTGCAATAGTTTTTGAAATGCTTACAAAAGATGATATTGATATTTTGGATAAAATTGAAGACGATTTGAGCGCCTTGGAGGAGGAGCTTATTACCTCCGAAAAAATGAAAAAAGGTACGGACCTACAAATTATAATTCATCGCAGGGCGCTTTTGAAATTGAAAAGATATTATGAGCAAATCAGCGCTATTGCGGACATTCTTGCGCTTGATGAGGCAGGAATTATTCCTAAGGCTCTAAACAGCCGTTTTATCGCTTTGAGCCACAAAATTGACAGGCTCGAAAGCACTGTTGCGCATTTGAGGGAATATGTTACACAGGTTCGCGAGGCTTATCAGGCGCAGATTGACATAGAGCAAAACCAAATTATGAAGATTTTCACTGTCTTGACCGCCGTATTTTCGCCGTTATCTCTCATCGCAGGCTGGTACGGCATGAATATCATTATGCCCGAATACAAGTGGACCTTCGGCTATCCATACGTCATTATTTTGAGCATTGTTGTCTGCTGTCTTACATATTGGTTTTTCTTACATAAAAAATGGTTTTAAATTTACAAATAAAAAGATGCAATTTTGAGGATTGCATCTGTTTTCATCTAATCAAGCGTTATATGCAGTATATCGCCTGTATCGGGATTATCCGTATATGTCGGCGGATTATCGCTCTTTCTGATTCCCATAATTAATTGGTTGCCGTCAAAGAAATATATTTTTCCGTTCGGACATTCCTGTATACCTTTGGTATTGTCAATATCAAATCCGTTTCCGTCCCATGAAATCGGATGTATTTCCTCACGGTTTTCGATTGTAATCGTTCGCAGAAAATGCCCCGTCAGCGAGTACACATTAAAGCCTGTCGGCGTTTCCTCAAAAATTTGACCGTTTGCAAACATCGGTCTGTGTTTAATCGGTTCAAATTTCATGACCTGCTCCTCGATACCCTCGTATATATCATATCGATAAAGCGTATAAGCCGTTTTATCTACGTTATTAAGCGTGGTGTCGGAGATTAAATAATATAAATAACCGTCATATTCGTAAAGCTTGTTTTGCATTAAGTCTACATTTTCATTCCAAACAGCATTAAAATGTTCAAATGTATCCTTATAAACCACATCGGGATACAGCGATAAAAAGTATGTATAGTCCCATCTTTCCACAAGCATATATGCCCCGTCCGAAAGCGTCATAAAAATAGAATATTTCGAATGACCGTCAGGAAATCCCAAGTCGTCATATGTATAAAACTTTCCGCCTGTATAAAGTATTTCCGTGTAACTGTTGCCATTGTTATAATAGGTTGCGCCGAACAATGCAATGCTGCCCGTATTGTGGTCATAAAAGCTGTACCACACCTCAAATCCGTAATATACTTCACCGCCTACGGTTGTAATTTTCATATCGGCAAACGTATTTTCTTTAAATTTCTCCGTATACGATTTATATATAACCGCTGTTGAATTATCCTGCGTTGTACAATATAGAATATCATTTCTGCCTTTTATAAAAAGCAAATTTGAATTATCCAAACTGTGTAATGACGAACCATAGCCATAATTTCCGTCAACTTTAAAAGCCTTGTATGTATCATGCGCAACCTTTCCGATATACACGGCATTTGCGGCTGCGTCCCATTCTACAGCCTCCCCTGCGGAATCTGCGATAAATCTTGCGGGAACGTATGTTGTGCCGTTATCGACATACGGGTCGGTATCCATATTGACATAAGCGCCGTTTACGGCAATTCTGATTACACCGTCCTCCCTTTTAGGCTGAAGTACAGCCGGCTTTTCGCCCGCGATTGCCGTGTGTGTATCTTTGTCATATTCAACACCATAACCGAGCGCCTCAAAAATAGCTCTCATAGGTACCATAGTTCTGTCATTGGAAATCTGCGAATCTGCGCAAAGCCTTTTTCCGTTTACAAATACGGTCGGCGCATTTGTAAACGCTTCTGCCGTAATAAGCCGTAACAAAAAAACAGATAGAAAAATCGTAAATAAACTGACAATTTTCTTTTTCATAATTCCTCTCCTATTTCTTTCTTTTCTTTGGCGCGGGAAGCTCCTCATAAATCGCTTCAAAAAGCCCCGTCAAATATTCTCTATCGTCAATATCCTCAACCAAAAGCATATCTTTTGCGCCCTCGTACGGTTTTTCGTATACAATTGTTTTCAGATATTTCAGTGCAGACGGTACGTCTTTAACAAGCAGTCTGTCATCACAAACATACGCCGCAATTTTTCCTTTATAATAAATGATATACTCTCCCATCATTTGACGGTATGTAATATCCGAAAGCTCGGAAATTTCGTCCAAAATATAATTGAGATAATCTTTGCTTGAAGCCATATTTTCCCCTCCCAAACTCTTTTCCTAATTATACCATAAAACAATGAAAAAAGCAAGAAAAAAACAGTCGTTTTTCTGTCCAACTAACTTTTGACTAACTTTTCGGGGATATTGGGGAACATTTGGGAACACTCAAAAAGTAACAAAAAACCGCTTAATTACTGGGTTTTCCAGTGTTCAAGCGGTTTTTCAATTTGGTGGAGGTGAGGAGAGTTGAACTCCTGTCCGAAAACTCATTCACAGAACCTTCTACGGGCGTAGTTATCGATTAAAATTCCCGTGTGCCGCGGCGGATAACACGCCGAAGACAAACGGTATCGCCTGATACACTCTCATCTGCGGCGAAAAGATGTGAGCGTTGACCGTTAAAATGACACCTTAATCCCAAAACACGGTAATTCCGGGTAAGATGGCCGCCGATAATTAGGCAGCGTAAGCTAAATTTTTGTTAGCGTTTATATTTAAAAATCGGAGCTTTTAAGGTTGTTCCCCGCAACCGCCCGCTTATTCTGCTTCAAAATCCCCGTCGAAACCGGTACACCCCCAAAAAATTAATTGTAATTTCTTTCTTTTAATGCACGTTCCATACTGCGTTTTGCGTCCGCTTCAGCTTTCGCATCACGTTTGTCATAATTTTTCTTACCCTGTGCAAGAGCGATATTGATTTTTATCCATTGCCCCTTCAAATAAACCTCAAGCGGAACAACAGTAAGTCCCTTTTCGGCAAGCTTGCCGCCGATGCGCATAATTTCAGATCTTTTAAGGAGCAATCTGCGTGTTCTTATCGGGTCTTTATTAAATATATTCCCATGCTCGTACGGGCTTATATGCGCGCCTATGAGATACGCTTCGCCGTTTCTTATATCAACATATGAATCCTTAAGATTCATTTTGCCCATTCTTACGGATTTAACCTCCGTTCCGACAAGCTCAATCCCCGCTTCAAAGCCCTCTAAAATAAAATAGTCGTGACGGGCTTTTTTATTCTGTGCCAATATTTTTTTGTTTTCCATAAGTCCCCGTCCTTTCAAATGTCTAAAAAACGGAAAGCGTATAACTTATATTATATGCTTTCCGAAATTTAAAAACTTTATACTCTAAAATTAATCCGATGTATACGGCAAAAGTGCAATGTGTCTTGCTCTCTTTATAGCAATTGTGAGAAGTCTCTGATGTTTTGCGCAAGTGCCCGTAACTCTTCTGGGAAGAATCTTGGATCTTTCGGAAGTATATCTTCTGAGTTTATTTACGTCTTTATAATCAATGCTTACAGCCTTGTCAACGCAAAATTGGCAAACTTTTTTTCTCGGTCTTCTTGCTTTGAAGCCGACTTCTTTTTTTATTTCAGCCATTTTTATATCCTCCTATCATAAAATAAATGTAAAATCAGAACGGAAGCTGATCGTCGTCAACGGAAATAAATTCGTTTTCGGAAGTCTGATTACCCATAGGCTTAAATCCGCCCGCAGGCTCAAAATTCGTATTATAATTTCCGTTGTTATTTCCGGAATTGCTGTCTCTCTTATCACCCGTGAAGTGAGCTTCATTGACGATTACTTCGGTAGCATAATTCTTCTTGCCGTCCTGACCGTCCCAGCTTCTTGTTTGGATTGAACCGACAACACAAACAAGCTGTCCTTTAACAAAATAACGCTTTATAAAATCAGCGGTATTTCTGAATGCCACGCAGTTTATAAAATCCGTCTGCTTCTGCTCGCCCTGACGTGAAAAATCTCTGTCAACGGCAAGAGAAAAATTAACAACGGAAACACCGCTCTGCGACATTCTCTGTTCGGGGTCTCTCGTTAAGCGACCCATTAAAAATACTTTGTTAAGCATTCTGAAACTCCCTCCTATTCACCTTTTACGGTTATGAGTGAACGGATAACTTCGTCTGTAATGTTGAATATTCTATCCAATTCCTTAGGAAATTCGGGGTTGGACGTAAACTCAATCAATACATAATAGCCTTCGTTCATCTTCATGATAGGATATGCCAATCTTTTCTTTCCCAATTCTTCAGCTTTTGTAACTTCACCGTTAGCGGATATAAGCGCCTTGAATTTTTCAACAACGCCTGCAATCGCTTCCTCGGTTAAAGTAGAATTGATGATGAACATAACTTCATAGTTGTTTTTGATTTCGCTCATCTTAATTTCACCTCCTTATGGATTTGAGCAGCCTGCTCATTAACCCTATGCTTTTCATAGAGTAAGGAATAACGTGCGTAAATTCGCACACTATCTAATTTATTATAATATATATCATCTGTTTTGTCAAGACTTTTTTTAAAATTTATTTATATTTTTTGTGTTTTCATATTATAATATTTTAGTTGACAAGCAAAGGACAATATGTTACAATAATAGAAAACGAAATTGGAGAAATATTAATGAAAAATAATGAAACTGTGTTATATCAGCTCACCGAAACGAGTAATTTTATGATGTCTTTTGTGATAATTACAAGAGAAAACAATGCGATTGTTATTGACGGCGGACGAGCGGAGGATATGCCTCTTTTAAAGAAATATGTCAGCGGCAGGCACATAAGCGCTTGGATACTCACACATGCTCACAACGACCATATAGAGGGATTTATTTCCGAATTTAAAAAAGACGGCGCAAAGGATTTCGATATCGAAAAAGTGTATTACAATTTCCCACCGTATGAAATTATAAATAATCATGATGTCCCCGATTATGACTACTACAAGGAGGAGCTTACGGAAATTCTCCCGGATTTCAACGAAGTTCTCCCCTTATTTCAAGCCAAAGCTCATATTGCCGCGCAAGGTGAATCAATACAGATTGACGAGGTGAAAATCGACTTTCTGTTTTCGTATCACGAGGGACTTGTATCAAATCTTATGAATGACAGCTCGCTTGTTTTCAAAGTAACGGCGCCGAATAAAACCGTGCTGTTTTTAGGGGATATAGGTCCTGAGGGCGGAGATGTTCTTTATGAGGAATCAAGACATTTATTAAAAGCCGACATAGTGCAAATGGCGCATCACGGTCATATGAACTGCCACATGGAAATATATGCCGCCGTCAAGCCCGAAGCCTGCCTTTGGTGCTGTGCCGATTGGCTTTATAACGAGCCCGAAATTCCCCATTATCTTTCCGACAGAAAAAAACTGCGCAAAGCGGGTCGCCTCGGAATGTACGGAACAACCTTAACAAGGGAATGGATGGATATTCTGGGCATCAAAACGCACTACGTAACAAAAGACGGCACAAACAAAATTATATTGTAATACGGCAAGGAGGACTGTCCTCCTTGCCGTATTATTTAGTTTTATTTTTTCAACCGGGCTCGAATATCAATACCGCAGATTTTGCAGCAATAAGCTAACCCACCAAACCGTAAAAATATGTAGGCTTATGAAAAAATATATTATCCCGATTCCGCCTAATATACCAGTAATAAAACGACGGGTATTATTACTTTCGATTTTAAATATCTGCTGAATCCCTCCGTCAGCTATCATAGGAATAATAAACAGCAGGAATATGGGATAATTACCGCACCGCGTGATGCACGCTGTAAATATTCCCAAAAAATACCCTGCCAGAATACCCGTACATCTGGCGCACAGCGGAAACTGTCTGCCGTTTATTATAAACGACCTTTCGGGAATCTGATGGCACATAAAGGCTATACCGAGAAGCTTTCTGAAATTCATTTAAAATTTACCAGCTTGTCGAGCCTATAAAGATGCCGATAATAATTGCGTAGATAACATATATAATCGCTGCAATTATAACGCTTATCAACGCACCCTTACCTGCCGACTTTGCCCGCAGCGGCATACTGTCTTTCCATACCAGATAAAGAATAAGCCCCACAATCGGAATACAAAAGCCTAAAAATGCCCAGCCCGCACTGCTTGAGTCGGTTGAGTTTTGCACTTTCGTTTCTTCCAAAGAGCAACCGCAATTAGGACAAACAACAGCTTCGTCCATGATTTCTTTTCCACATTTGGAACAATATTTCATAAAAATTCCTCCTTTTCGACATCTCAATAATGCCTTATTTGTTATAATTATATCAGATTAAAAACAGTTTTGTCAACAGAAAAAACAAAAAAAATTAAAAAAAATGGCAAAATATGTTTTAAGTATACAAACAAACTGCTTTAAAACATATTATGTTAACCTAAATTTTATTTTTTCATATAATGAATCGAAGATCAGAAAAAACAGGAGGGATTAAGATGAAAGCGATATTCATTTTATTTGTTATGCTTTCGTTTATGCTTTGCAGTTTGACGGCATGTGCCGAGGAGGCACAAACGCTTTCGGGGATTGACGTAAGCGAATGGCAGGGAGATATTGATTTTAATGCGGTTAAGAATGACGGGGTTGAAGTCGTATATATCAGAACAGGCGTGGGCGACGATTATCAAGACCCGTATTTGGAAAGAAACTACAAGGGATTTTCGGACGCAGGAGTAAAAATCGGATTTTATCATTATGTAACGGCGACATCAAAAGAGGAAGCCGTGCGGCAGGCGGAATTTTTCGTATCGCTTACGGAAAACAAAAATCCGTCCGCTTGTTTAGCTATGGATTTTGAATATTTTTACGGACTTTCCGATTCTATGATAAATGAAATTTCAAGAGCATTTTTGGAAACCGTTGAGGCAAAAAGCGGCAGAAAAGCCTGCGTTTACAGCGACGCTTATAATGCAGAAGCCACTTTTAGGGGGCTTACGCAATATCCGCTTTGGGTTGCCGATTACGGAAAAAGCGAGCCTGACTCAACAGGCGAATGGAAAAATTGGTCGGGCTTTCAGTATACCGACAGAGGGCAAATTTCGGGTATAGACACCTTTGTGGACAGAGATTATTTCAAGGAAAGCATTTTGGATAACACAAGCGCCGCCGTGCCGCCGCAGAACCGCCCCAAGCCGCCTGCAAAAAAATATGTAACGTACACCGTTAAAAGGGGTAACACGCTTTGGGGAATAGCGAAAAAATTCGATACGACAATCGCAAAAATTGCGGCAATAAACGGTATTAAAAACCCGAATTTCATATACGCAGGCGAAATTCTCAAAATTGACGCAGGCGCACTCTCAAACGAGGGTTATCTGACATACCGCATAAAATCTGGCGATACGCTTTGGGGCATTGCAAGACGGTATAACACAACGGTTGAAAATCTTGTAAAGCTTAATAACATCGAAAACCCGAACCTCATTTACCCCAACCAAATAATTAAGATATAAAAAAGGGGCTTTCCGCCTCTTTTTTATACCGAATTTTTAAACTATTTCAACATTCTCGCTATTTCTTTAAATCCTCTTTCTTTTGCATTACGCTCTTCGCTTCATCTTTAAAGCCGTTTCTTTGGCACACATCAAAAAGCTCCTCAAGCCTGTTCTCTAAATATGCGCTGTTTTCCATGTTTCCACTCCCCCAAGCCTAATTTATACATTTAAAGCCATCTTAATTACATACGTCCCAATCAATATGTTATACCGCCGACCGTCCGCAGTTAAATAAATTCAAATTGAATTTATTTAACTATAATTATATCACTGTCAAGTGCTTTTGTCAAGAGAAAAATGTCAAATCGTGTTGCAAAATGTAAAAATAGACTACAAAAAATCAATTACAGCAACAAAACAAAGGTAATTGTATGGATAACGGAGCTATGGAAAACTTTTTGGGCAGGCTAAAAATAGAGATATTTTACTGAGAAATGATAGAATTTCTATGAAACAAAAGGGAATGAGTCCGTTGCAATACCGAACTCATTCCCAATCGATTTAATATTGTCTAAACTTTAGGGTTCACTTAATAATCATTTCTTTTTTATAAAGCATTGCCTTTCTATTTCAAATCACCACTGTTATAAACTTTTCACCAATAACTTTACCCACCAAAGTGTAAAAAAATGTAGGTTTATAAATAAATATATTATTCCGATGCCACCTAATATTCCTGTAACCAAACGACGAATATTATTGCTTTCGATTTTCAATATCTGCTGAATACCTCCATCTATAATCATCGGAATAAGAAAAAAAAACGGATAGTTCCCACAGCGTGTAATAACCGCTATCACTATTCCACAAAAATACCCAAATAAAATTCCTGTGCATCTGGCACACAACGGAAATTGTTTTCCGTTTATTACAAATGACCTTTCGGGAATTTGATGGCACATAAACGCTATACCGAGAAATTTTTTGAAATTCACTTATACTTACCAGCTTCCGTTTCCTATCAAAATACCTAAAATAACTGCATAAATAGCATATATAATTACTAAAATTATAACGCTTATCAATGCTCCTTTACCGGCTGATTTTGCCCTAAGCGGCATACTATCTTTCCAAACCAAATAAAGAATAAGTCCGACAAGAGGGACGCAAAAACCTAAAAATGCCCATCCTGCACTACTTGAATCATTCAAATTACGAATAGGCGTATTTTCTTGAGAACAACCACATGCAGGGCAAATTACCGCCTCATCCCTAATTTCTTTTCCACATTTTGAACAATACTTCATATAAACTCTCCTTTTTTTCAATTCATTTTGAATTGTTTTTTCTTTAATTATACCATATATATTTATTTTTGTCAAGAGAAAAATGTCGAATTGTGTTGCGAAATGTAAAAATAGACTACAGAAAATCAATCACGGCATTAAAAAAAGAGGCTTTCGCCTCTTTTTTAATAATTGCCCAAAACTTCGAGGTAGCCCGTGCGAGCCGAAATTTCATTGAGAGCATTTTTCACATCGGAATTGTTTATGTTTCCGACAATGTCGCAGAAGAAGAAATATTCAAATTTTTTGTTTTGAATCGGTCTCGATTCGATTTTCAGCATATTAAGCTTATGCTTTGCGAAAACGAGCATGATTGCCGAAAGCGCGCCGGGGGTATTGGGAAGCGTGAAGCAAAGACTTATTTTCGACGCTTCGGGGGTTATTTCGGGGCTGTGCGAAATTATAATAAATTTAGTGGTATTATTGGAAAGCGTATTGATATTTTCCTTTATAATTTCAAGTCCGAAAACCTGCGCCGCCGTTTTGGAGGCTATTGCGCCGACGGTCGGGTCGTTCGCCTGTGCGACGCACTGTGCCGCAACAGCTGTATTCGACATTTCCTCCGCCTTTATTTCTTTGTTTTCCTTTAAAAATTCACGGCATTGCATAATAGCCTGCGGATGCGAATACACCGTCTTAATATCCGACAGCTTTGCGCCTTTTACGCCAAGTAAATTCTGATGAATGCTTATCTGTGTTTCGCCGACTATATACGCTCTGTATTTTCTGAAAAGGTCATAAACCTCCGCAATGCTTCCCGTTTGTGAATTTTCAATCGGGAGAACGCCGTAATCCGCATCGCCCGAGCAAACCTGCCCGAAAACCTCTTCAAAAGTTTCGAGATTTTCCACATTCTTTTTGTCCTCGCCGAAGAAGTCATAAAGCGCCATTTGCGCAAACGAACCCTGAGTGCCCTGATAAACGATTTTTATATCGCTGTCATTGATTTTTGACGGCTTGGACGAATTTATAACCGATTCAATATAACGTCCGTTTGAATTTATCGTGTTAAGACGTTTTTGCATATCCTCGCTCACGCTTATTATATTTGAGAAAATTTCCGTTATCTCGCCGCTGTAATTTTCGTTTTTCAGACGTTCAACGGCTTTTCCGACAACCGCTCCCGAACGCTTTGTATCAATTACGGGAAGATTGTTTTCCATTTTATATTTACCGATATTTGTTACTATATCAAGCCTTTCCTCCAAAAGTCCCGTAAGCTTTTCATCAACCGAATCAATCTGTTTTCTTAAATAGTCTAAATCTGCCATTTTATTTTACCTCCCGAATTTTATATTGTTTTGCCCTCAACTTTAGCAAGCGCTCTTAATTTTTCAACAAGATTTCCGAATACGTCGGGCGTTAATGACTGCTGACCGTCGCATTTTGCGTGGGCGGGGTCGTTATGAACCTCTATCATAAGTCCGTCTGCGCCGACGGCAACAGCCGCCTTGCTCATAGGCTCAACCATCCACCATACTCCCGTTGCGTGCGACGGGTCAACGATAATCGGCAAGTGGCTTAATCTTTTAAGAACGGGAACTGCGCTTAAGTCAAGGCAGTTTCTCGTGTATGTTTCAAATGTTCTTATACCTCTTTCACAAAGTATAACCTGCTCGTTTCCGCCTGCCATGATATATTCCGCCGACATAAGAAATTCTTCAAACGTTGCGCACATACCTCTTTTTAAAAGGACGGGCTTTCTGCAATGACCGACCTCCTTTAAAAGCTCGAAATTCTGCATATTTCTTGTGCCTATCTGAATTATATCAAGCTCGTCGCCGTATTTGTGAAGCTGTTCGACTGACATTATTTCGGAAATTATGGGAAGTCCCGTTTTTCTGCCTGCCGCTTTCAAAAGCTCCAAGCCGTTTCCGCCCATTCCCTGGAACGAGTACGGAGATGTTCTCGGCTTGAACGCGCCGCCTCTTAAGATATTCGCACCGCCTGCTTTAACGCCCTGTGCCACGGCGAGCATCTGTTCCTCGGATTCAATCGAGCAGGGACCTGCCATGATTGCAAGCCGATTTCCTCCGATTTCAACGTCTCCGACCTTTATGATTGTATCTTCGGGGTGCATTTTTCTGTTTGCCTTTTTGTAAGGCTCCGAAACACGGCGGCAGGGTTCCACCACCGGGTTTGCCAGCACCCAGCTTTCGCTCAGCGCCTTGGTATCACCAATCAGGCCCAGAATGTGGGTATCGCTGCCCATAGAATCGTTGATCTGGTACCCCATCGTCTGCAGTTCGTTGCAGAAAGCTTTGACCTTTTCATCCGGGGCATGCTGTTTTAATACGATGATCATGACATATTCTCCTCTATTTCTTATCCGCTTTACGGTAATTCTTTTATCCTTTAACGCTGTACAGTTTAGCACGTTAAAGTGTTAAAGTCAACCCCTGTTTTGACATTATTTTGCCCGCGGCGTATAATAAGGCTGTATTTGCAATGTGTTCCGTAAAATAATCGGAGCACCGTATTTTCCGGCACATACAGAGAAAGAGGTATTTTTACCATGGGTAAAGAAGTAAAAACCAACGCCATGCGTATTCTGGAATCTCTGAAGATTCCTTATACCCATCACACCTATGAGTGCGAGGAATTCGTGGATGGGCTTCAGATAGCAGACAAGCTGTCCCTGCCCTATGAGCAGGTCTACAAGACGTTGGTCACCGTGGGCAGCAGCAAGAATTATTTTGTATTCGTCATCCCCATCGCGGAGGAACTGGATATGAAAAAAGCAGCGAAATCCGTCGGAGAAAAAAGCGTGGAGATGATCCATGTAAAAGACATCAATGCCATCACCGGCTACATCCGCGGCGGCTGC
>USLP01000004.1 GCA_900555525.1 uncultured Eubacteriales bacterium | reverse complement strand
GAAAGCGAAGAAACGGGTATTCCGAGTTTGAAAGTGGCTTATAATAATGTATTCGGCTATTATATCGAGGTTACGAAATCAGCAATCGATCAAGTTCCCGACTATTTTATACGCAAGCAGACGCTTGCCAACTGCGAACGCTATATAACCGAAGAACTAAAGGAAGTCGAGTATAAGCTGATTAATGCAAACAGCCGTATGTGCGATTTGGAATATGAAGAATTTTGCCGTTTGCGGGAATTTGTGTTCGATAATTCAAAGAGAATAAAGGAAACGGCGGATACTGTCGCTTATACCGATGTTTTGGTTTCGTTTTCGATTACGGCTCTTCGTCACAATTACTGCAAACCGCATATCAATAAGGACGGAAGAATCGAAATTACGGACGGCAGACACCCTGTCGTGGAGCAGGCTCTTAAATCCTCGGTTTTTGTGCCTAATGATACAAACCTTTCCAAAAAAGATTTTTATGCCGTAATAACGGGACCCAATATGGCGGGTAAATCAACATATATGAGGCAGGTTGCGCTTATTTCGCTGATGGCGCAAATAGGCTCGTTTGTGCCTGCGTCAAGCGCAGATATATGTATCTGCGATAAGATTTTCACACGTGTCGGTGCGTCCGATGACCTTGCTATGGGGCGTTCCACATTTATGGTGGAAATGAGCGAGGTTGCATATATTTTAAAAAATGCAACAAAAAACAGCCTTATAATTCTTGATGAGATAGGCAGAGGAACAAGCACGTATGACGGTCTTTCAATAGCATGGGCGGTTTGCGAATACATAACGGAAAAGATAAAGGCGAAAACGCTTTTTGCAACGCATTATCATGAGCTTACACGGCTTGAAAACGAAATAGACGGCGTAAAAAATTACAGTGTTGCCGTTAAAAAACGAGGCGATGACCTTACGTTTTTAAGACGTATCGTAGAGGGTGGTACGGACGACAGCTATGGTATAGAGGCGGCGAAGCTTGCGGGTGTTCCGCAGGCAGTCATAAAAAGGGCGCACAGTATACTCTCCGACCTTGAAGAGGGCAAAGTGAGCGAGGGTATGCAGGTTGTGAAGAATGACGTCAACAATCCGTTTACGGAGGAAAGAGGCTTTTCTTCTCTTATTTCCGATGAAATCACAAACGACCTTAAAAAGCTTGACGTAACAACTTTAACGCCCATAGAGGCATTAAATATTTTAAACGATTATGTAAAACGGGCAAAGGAATTGTAATAATGCCCGTATGAGAGGATTGATAAAATGTCCTTCAATTCCGAAATAAAAAAAGAATTAAGCGGTATATTTCCAAAGAAAGAATGCTGTGAGAAAGCTGTTTTATGCGTTTTTTATGCGCTTTTGTCAGAGGAAAAAAACGGCATTGTTTCTTTGAAAACAGAAAATATAAATATCGGACGTACCGTGATAAATCTCTCCAAAAAGCATTTGGGGATAGAGCTGTCTTTGAAAATCGGAGAAAACAAACGGCGCAAAAAACCCGTTATCACTGTAACGACAACAAATCCGTCCGACTGCGAAAAAATAAAAGAAATGCTGAAGCTGAAAAATGAAACGGCGAATATTTATTATTCAACCGTTGCGCCGATATTTACGATTAACGAGTGCTGCAAAAAAGCGGCTCTTTTTGCGGCTTTTATGGCGGCGGGTTTCGTAAACAGTCCGAAAAAATCATATCATCTGGAGCTTGTTACGCACAAAAAGCGTGTTTCGGAGGATTTGTGCGAAATAATGTTCGAGCTTTCGATGGAACCGAAAGTAACCATGCGCAAAAACAAGTATGTTATTTATATAAAAAACAACGAGGAAATCTGCGATTTTCTTTCCGTAATCGGCGCAAAACGTTCTCTTTTCCAATTTCATGAGGTGAAAATAGAAAAGGAACTCAAAAACAGGATAAACCGCAGCTTAAACTGTGAAAGCGCCAATCAGGATAAGGTTATTTCCGCAGGGCTTAAGCAGGTTAAAGCGATAGAAAAGCTTATAAAAACCAAAAAGCTTGAAACCTTAAGCGAGGATATGCAAAAAACAGCGTATCTAAGGCTTGACAATCCCGATTTAAGCTTATCGGAACTTGCAGATTTGGCGGATTTTTCGATTACAAAATCGGGTCTTAATCACCGATTGAAAAAGCTTGTAAGTTTAGCCGAATAATAATGTTTTTCGGAAAGGAATGAGCAAAAATGGATATTTACGGTTTTTTAAAGGAGCATGACGCAGTATCTTTTCATATGCCTGCTCATAAAAACCGCGTACCGTTTATATTTAACGATATTACGGAAATATACGGTGCGGATAATCTGCGAAACCCGACGGGAATCATAAAAAATTCGCAAAAACGTGCGGCGGAATTTTTGGGCGGCGACATGGCATATTATCTTGTAAACGGCGCTTCGTCGGGCTTGCTTGCATCCGCAATGTATTTGGGCGGCGGAGATATTGCCGTAGACAGAAACTGTCATGAATCGGTCATTTTGGGACTTGTGATGTCGGGCGGTTTTCCGCATTATATATATCCAAAAATAGACAAGGACTTTGATATTCCCGTGCCGATAACAAAAAATCCGTATCCGTATCCGCTCGTTTATACGGCAGTAACATACTACGGAAAAGCCGTAAAGGGCTTGGAAAATATAAGCTTTTGCGTGGCAGATGAGGCGCACGGAGCACATTTTTATTTTTCCTCCGAGCTGAAAAAACTGCGTGCCGAAAATGCGGATATAAATATTTTAAGCTTTCATAAAACTTTGCCGTCTTTGACGCAGACGGCTGTCATGCTTGCAAAAAAGAATGTGGATTTTGACCTTTTGGAACGCTGTAAAAATGCCGTTACTTCAACCAGTCCGTCATATCCGCTTATGGCGTCATTGGATTATGCGGTAGCAAACGGCTCGAATGTCATGGAAAACGCACAGACGGAAATGATATGCGGTTTAAAAGAAAAAATACAAAATAAAACCGATTTTCTTGTATACGCTTCCGATGACCCGTATAAGCTTCTTTTGAATTTCAAAAAAAGTAAAATAAGCGCGGCGGAAACGGAAAAATTTCTGCGCGAGAGATATAATATATTTATAGAAGGGATTTTCGGGGATAATCTTCTTTTTATGCTTTCGCCATATAATACAGAGGCGGAAACAGAGCTTCTTTTTGAAGCGTTATCAAAGCTTAATAATGTAAAATCAGAAAAAACAGCGAAAGAAAAAATCCCCGTATTACAGTTTGAAACGGTTATTTCACCGAGGGAAGCGTTTTTTGCAAAATCCGAGCGTGTAAGTGTAAACAGCGCTGTCGGAAAAATCGCCGCAGAAAACATCACGCTCTTTCCGCCGTGTGTTCCGATTGTTTCACTGGGCGAGAAAATCACAAAAGAGGCGGCATATTATATTTCAAAAGAGAGAGAAAGTATTCTAATTGTAAAATAAGTTTAAACTTGGTTTGTACGGAAAGGAAAGATTATAAAAGTGAAAATTTCGACAAAGGGCAGATATGCCTTAAGAATGCTTACAGAGCTTGCAAAAAACTACGGCGGCGACTGTATGTCTTTAAGCGAAATAGCAAAACGGCAGGATATTTCAAAAAAATATTTGGAGCAGATTGTGGCTCTTCTCAATAAATCGGATTTTCTCGTTACGGAACGAGGAAACCACGGCGGTTATAAGCTTGCAAAACGCCCGTCCGAATATACGGTTGGCGATATACTCCGCTTGACCGAGGGAAGCTTGGCGCCCGTATCATGCCTTGAGCATGACCCGATTGTCTGCGAGAGAAGCGGAGACTGCGAAACGCTTCCCGTTTGGCAGGGGCTTTACCGAGTTGTAACGGATTATTTGGACAGCATAACCCTGCAAGATATTTTAGACCACGAAACCGAAAGCTACTCGAATAACTATATAATATAAAAAACGCTGACCTGTTTGAAAGGTCAGCGCTGTTTTTTTG
Organism: uncultured Eubacteriales bacterium; assembly: GCA_900555525.1. Lineage (GTDB taxonomy): Bacteria > Bacillota > Clostridia > UMGS1840 > UMGS1840 > UMGS1840. Next base: position 11,125 of record USLP01000004.1, on the reverse strand, counting down.
TACGCATTTATCTGTTGTTTATAATCATGATGATTTTTGCCGCAAGGTAGGCGATAAGCACAGCGGCAAGAAAGCTGCCCATACAAATCCAAACAACCCACATATAGCTTTTCTTTTCGTTTGTCGGCTTTATGCGTTCGGCTTCGTATATCTCTATTTCATCTTTTCCCGTTATATATTCTTTTACGGCGTCTATCACCGTTGTAAGCGTTTCAACCTTTTCGGCAGACGAAAAATATTCGTTATACGTATTGAAAAATTCGCTTTCGCCTGCAACGGTATACAGCTTACTGTCTGATTTTATTACCGTTCCGTTGTCGGAAACAAGCCTTATTACGCGTTTTCCGATTGGGTAATCGGGGTTATATTCAAACGAAAAGCCCGAAATCTGCAAGAAATTATCCGATACGGATTTCTCGTAGTCAATTTCGCCCGTTTCGTTTTTCACTATCTTATTAACGCACATTTCCATGGCTTTTAAAAAGTTTGCGCCCGTTATTTTGCGAACCTCTACAGTATCGTTTCTGTCAAAAAGCGAATACAGTTCATTACCTGTTATTTCCACAGAAAGACCGCCTTTTATATCAGAGCCTTTTATAACGGCGAAATCCGCTTTTGCACAATCTCTCAAAGCCTCCGCAAGAAAATTTCCGAGCGGAGTGGATTTTGTTTTCAAATCCTGTTCATTATACGAAAGGGGCATATTAAGCCGTCCGACAGCCTCGCTGTTAAACGAATCTATTTCCTCCTGCGCCTTTTTCATTTTCTTTTCCAAATCGTTTGTTTCGGGGTATGTGTCATTTATATTTTTGAGGTTATAGTTTGACGTCTGAAAGGACATAAGCTGTCCGCCGTTTACCTTAACGGACGTAACACCCACAGCGTTTCCCGCAAGTCCTGTATTAACCGCAAGCGTCCTGCCTATAGGCGTACCCCCTGCGCTGAAATTGCCGGTACCGCCCTCGATTATTATTGTAATATTCGGGTTTTGTTCCGCAATTTCTTTTGCAAGAGACGGATTTTTTGTATTTATAACCGCAACAATTATCTTTGAACCGCCCGACCGAAGCTTAGAAGCAAATTCCTTTGACGCCTCAAGCGGGTCCTTGAATTTGAAATCCGCAGTGTCAGCCGCGTCCGTTACCGCAAAAAATCCCGTTTTCACACCGTTTAGCGTTTTCACAAGCGTTTGGTCATAAATATACGTTTCTTTTTCGGCAGACGCGGATATTATATTCGATGAAATTATTTTAAATTCCGCAGGCGCAAGTATTTCGTCAAGCTGTGCTTTTGAATATCTTACATCATTTACACCGAGCGTTGCGAAGTCATAGCCCGCTTCGTTCATAGCGGAAACGATTTTGCCGTTAAGTCCCGAAGAATTAAGCGATGTATCGCATAAAAAGTTTCCCGAATCAATAAGAATTGCGTCGGGAATCCCCGTCTTTACGGAAAGAACATTGCCGTAGCCGACCGTTCCTTTCGCTTCGTCTTTAAAAATCGTTCCCGACATATCGCCCGTATGTATGAAATTAACGTCAACAGCCGCCGCAAATGCAGTCGGCACAGCCGTTATTATCATTAGAACGCACGCAAACGCCAAACAAAAAAATCTTTTCATATATTATTCCCTTTCAGTAATAAATCTATAACCTTACACATTTCCGCACGTGTGGTTTCGTAAAGCGGATGAAAACAAAAGTCCTCAAAACCGTCTATTATCCCTGCCGAATGAAGCTTTTCCACAGCCAACAGCGCATACGGAGCAAGCGATGAGGAATCAAGAAATTCCTCCTTCGGGTAAGATTCGAGAGTTCTGTGCGAATTTAAAAATGCTCTGTAAATAACGGTACACATTTCCTGCCGTGTAACATATTCTCCGCCGCCGAATTTATCGGTACAGATTGTATCAAAAATACTGTAATATTCGCATATTTTAGCATAATCGCTGTACCATAAATCATCATTTATATCGTTGTAAGAGCTTTTTGAGACGGTGTGTTTATCGCTCAAAAATGCCTTGCAAACCGTTTTTGCAAGCTCCGCTCTTGTTATTTTTCCGTTCGGACGGAAGATTTTCCCCAAATATCCGTCAACAATTCCGTTTTTTGCAAGACTTATGATATAAGGCTTCGCCCACGGCGCTTCGCTTATATCCAAAAATATTTCCTCCGCAGTATCGGGTTCTACGGGGTTATCGGGACTATCGGGCGGAGTGGGGTCATCGGGTTCGGGCGGTATATCTTCGCCGCCGTCATCGGGAATATCGGGTTTTACCGCATTATACATAACCGACATGAAAAATTCGTTAAAGCTTTCGGGGAGAGCCATGTCATTCTCCACAATGTAGTTCATTTCATCTTGAAAAGCAACGTCAAAAACACCGCACACATCGGCAAATTCTTCGTCCGCCAAAACCACATTAAAGAGAATAACAAGGAAGTATTCCTCCAAAACCTCTCTGTCCTCCGGCACCTTAAGCCGGTCCGCTTCGTTGTCCATAGCGGTCAGAAATTCGTTTATTCTCGTATTTGTAAGTCCGCCGTCTCGAAGGCGCGTTAAAATCTCCGAGTCCGTCGCTGTAAGATAATCATATGTAGACCTGTCTCTTGCGAAAACCTCGGCGCAAAAAAGCAGTATTATACTTAAAATAATTGCCGCCGCACGTTTGAATTTCATTGTGCCTCCTTATTTGGGGAGCGTGCCGTAAAAAACGGCACGCTTTATAAAATTACTTCAAAAATGCCTCGTAAGCTCTGAATGCTTCGTATATATCGGCTTTGTGAGCAACTTCGAAAGGGGAGTGCATACACAAAAGCGCAACGCCTGCGTCGATAACCTCTGCGCCGAGGTTTGCTATATACTGCGCAACGGTTCCGCCGCCGCCCTCGTCAACCTTTCCAAGCTCCGCAAACTGATACGAAACATTGTTTTTGTCCAAAAGTCCTCTGATTTCCGCCGTAAATTCTGCGCTTGCTTCGGAGGAACCGCCTTTTCCGCGTGAACCCGTATAGCGGAGAAGGGCAATTCCTTCGCCTGCTTTAGGAGAATTTTGTAAATCGTAAACTTCGGGATAAATCGGGTCATACGTTGCCGCAACATCAGACGACAAACAACGTGTGTTTTTGAACACCGTATTCATCTTAACAATTCCGAAAAGCTCTTCTATGAAATAATGCAGAAATTTAGACTGCATACCGCTGTTGCCCATGCTTCCGACTTCTTCTCTGTCTGCTAAAAGCACAACTGCGGTTTTCTTCGGTTTTTCGGTATTCATAATTCCTTTAAATGCCGTATAAGCGCAAACTCTGTCGTCATGACCGTAGCCGCCGACCATGCTTCTGTCAAAGCCTACGTCAGACGCTTTTCCTGCCGGTACAAGCTGAATTTCCGCCGAACGGAAGTCCTCCTCGCAAATGCCGTAAGCGTCTTTTAAAAGCTCCAAAAGATTATCCTTAACGGGGTCTTTTTCCGCGTCGCTTTCATCGCTTCCCGCAAGAACCATAAGCTTTTCGCCCGTGATTCCCTCCGTCATTTTTTTAAGAACCTGCTTTGTTGCAAGATGCGGAAGCAAATCCGTTACCGTAAATACGGGGTCTCCCTCATTATCACCGATATTAACCTCGACTTTTTCGCCGTTTGTTTTCACAATAACGCCGTAAGCTGCCAGCGGAATCGTAACCCACTGATATTTTTTGATACCGCCGTAATAGTGCGTTCTGAAATATGCAAGGTTGCCCTCCTGCGTAACGGGAGACGGCTTTAAATCAAGTCTCGGCGAATCGATATGCGCCGCAACAAGATTCATTCCGTTTTCTATATCCTCTTCGCCCAAAACCGCAAAAACAGCCGAACGTCCTCTGTTTATATAATAAACCTTATCGCCCGCCTTGGGATTTTTTACGTCGCTAAGAGGTTTAAATCCGTTTTTTTCGGCTTCTTTTCTGAAATATTCGGCGCATTTTCTTTCCGTTTTCGCTTCCGTCAAAAAGCTTTTGTAGCCGTCACAGAACGAAAATGCGGATTTTTTGTAGTCCTCGCCGTTTTTCTTAAATAAATTTTCACTCATAATCTATATTCATTCCTTTCAATATTTCGTCAGCCTTGTCAAACATTTCCTGTAATGTTGAATCGTTTTCTATAATGTATTCCGCCGTTTCGGGGATATTTTGCGATTCGATACGTTTTTTTGCGGAATTTTCGTCCAAATCATCTCTTTTTTCGATACGGCTTATGCAGCTGCCGCTCTTTACGAGTATCATAATATTACACATATCCTTTATTTTTGTGGTATGAAGAAGCGCGCCGTCTACGGCAATGTTTTTTCCGAGCGTTTGCGCCCGTTTTATTTCTTCTTCCACAGCTTTTGTGATTATGGGGTGCGTAAGTGCGGACAGCAAATCCGCTTTATGCTCCGAAAAAACATATGCTCCGAGCTTTTTGCGGTCTATTTCTCCGTGGGCGTCCAAAAAATCTTTTCCGAACGCATTGATTACCGCGCTGTAACCCTCGTTTCCCCGTTTTAGAATATTATGCCCCAAAACATCGGTATCTATAATATAAAAGCCCTTTTTATGAAGATATTTGCAAAGCGTGCTTTTGCCCGAACCGCTTTTTCCGTAAATTCCGACAATCATTACAAAAGCGCCGCCTTTATGGCAATAGCAACCTCGGTACGTTTTCTCTGAAGCTCACAGCCTATTTTGTAAGGCTCGTATAAGTTTCCCTCAAAGTGTGCCGAATTTGCCGCACAGCCGCCGCTGCAATAAAATTTTGAAAAGCATTTATCACAGCCGTTTATGTGGTATATATCTCTCTTTTTAAATTCTTCCTTAAGCTCGTCTTTCTGCGGTTTTTCATCGGTTAGGACATTGCCCATAAGGTAATTTTTTTCACCTGCAAACTGATGGCACGGATAAATATCGCCGGACGGAGTAACGGAAAGATATTCGCATCCCGCTCCGCAGCCCGATATTCTCTTGAGTGCGCACGGACCGTTGTTCAAATCTATCATAAAATGAAAGAAGTTGAACGTATCCTTGCCTGCTTTTTCACGCTTTATTATTTCTTCGCCCAAGCGTTCGTATTCGCTGAAAATTTCAGGCAAATCTTCTTTGCCGAGCGCAAGCGGACTGTTTTCGGGGAGAGCAACGGGTTCAACCGAAATTTGCTTAAATCCCAAATCCGCAAGATGAATAACGTCGTTTGCAAAATCGAGGTTGTCTTTTGTGAACGTCCCTCTTACATAATAATTCATCTGATTTCTGCTGTCGGCAATGTTTTTGAATTTATCTATAATTATATCGTAAGTACCTTTGCCGTCAAGAGTTTTACGGTTTTTATCGTTTATCTCTTTTCGTCCGTCGCAGGAAAGCACAATATTCGACATATGCTTGTTTATATATTCCATATGCGTGTCATTGATAAGATTTCCGTTTGTCGTTATTGTAAAACGGAAGTTCTTACCGTGCTTTTTGCCCTCGGCTTCGGCATAATCTACGGTTTTTTTCACAACGTCAAAGTTGAGCATAGGCTCGCCGCCGAAAAAGTCGATTTCTATATTGCTTCTGTTCTGTGAATTTTTTATAACAAAATCAATCGCCTTTTTTGCGACTTCTTCGCTCATAAGCGAGCGTTCCCCGTGGAACGCACCTGTTCCCGCAAAGCAGTAACGGCATCTTAAGTCGCAGTCATGCGCCATATGCAGACAAAGAGCCTTAACGGGCGGATTTTTCGTCTTAACCTCATATACGGCTCTGTAAATATCCTCGGAATAGAGCGTTTTGTTTTCAATAAGCTCATCTATTTCCGAAAGCGCCTCATCTATCTCTTCTTTGGTATATTTTTCTAAAGCGGTTTTATTTATATTTTCCTTATCAAATTTGTTTTCGTCCAAAATATCATAGACACAATCGGAAACGACATGAACCGAACCCGAATATATATCCAAAACAATATTTTGACCGTAAAGCTTATATTTATGCAGCATAATTCTTCCCTTTTTTTCGTTTATATGTACATCAATCAGGAAACCTCAAAGAAATTTCCTGATTGTGCATGAATATTAAAATTTTTTCGATATTACTTCTGCTCGCATTTCTGGTTTGCAACCGTGCAGGAAGTTTTGCAAGCCGACTGGCAGGAGGTCTGACATTCGCCGCAGCCTTTTTTTGCCAAGTCTTTCGCTAAATTTTTTGAAGTTAATGTTTTAATCTGTTTCATGATGTTTTTTCCTTTCATTTATAAGTTAAATTTTTATCAGTTTAGATTGACGCCGATTATTCCGCCCGCTACGGATATTACAAGCATTATGAAATATGTAAGGACGGCTTGGTTTATGGGTCTGCCTCCGTAAAACGAAGAAAAAACCATAAACAGCGTAACCAAAGCGCCTCCCGCAAAAAGACCTCTTAGGTAGCCTTTTGTGCTTTTGCCCGAAGATGACCATATACCTGTAAGAAAAGCCGTCAAAAACAAAAGTCCGCTTACGAAAATCGGTATATAGTCTTCATTTACGGCAAAAAGATAGAATGCGGCGGAAAACAAAAGCACACATACCCCAAAGAACAAAATCCCTTTAAGGACTGCTTTCGTTACTCCTGCCGTACCGCTCTTATTAAAACCGCTCATAGCTTATGCTCCTTTTTAATATACTTTTTGTATAAGTATATTAAACGGGGCGTTTATTTATGCTTCCTGTTTTGTAAGAACGTCTTTAATTGCCCATTTTTTGAATGTAAGCTTAAGTCTGTCGGCTCCCGTTTCGATAACAACGTCCTCGTCCTTAACGGAGATAACCTTGCCCTCGATACCCGAGCTTGTTATAATTTTGTCGCCTGTCTGTAAAGCGGCGAGCATTTCGCGAAATTTCTTTTCTTTCTTCTGCTGGGGACGCCAAAGAAGAAAATAGAATATCGCAATCATCAGTATAAGCGGAAAGAACGAGGAGATAAGCGCTCCCGCACCGCCTGCCTGAGCCTGAGCGGCTTCACCCTCCGCAAAAGCAATAGTGGCAAATAAATTCTGCATTTTTTACACCTGCACACCGTGCATTCCTTTCTTTTATAGTTATTATATTTAATTTTACCAAAAAAACCGTGAAAAGTCAATAGCAAAAGCAAATTTTTTTGTACATACGAAAAAAATTTACGGTTTTTATTGACTTTTGGACAAAAATATGGTATATTTTATCTTATGAATGAGTAAGACAGACAGTCGCGGGGAAAGCTTTTTATAAGGCTTTCCGTGAGGAAAGTCCGAGCTTCACAGAGCAGGGTGCCGGCTAACGGCCGGGGGAGGCGACTCTAAGGAAAGTGCAACAGTACCGCCCTGATTTTAGGGTAAGGTTGAAAAGGCGAGGTAAGAGCTCACCGCAGATACGGAGACGTATCGGGCGTGTAAACCCCACCCGAAGCAACGCAAGACCGCACCATAGCTTGCTCGGCTGTGCAAATTTGCGGCTAAAGCCTGTCGGCAACGGCGGGCGTAGACAGATGGCTGTCTGATACAGAACTCGGCTTACAGTCTTGCTCATTCTCTTTTTTATATTATAAGAAACCGGGTGAATTATTTGAACGAAAAGGTTTATAAAACACTTGAATTTGATAAAATTTTGAATATTGCGTCTCGATATGCTGTCCTTGACAAAACAAAGACGGCTGTTTTAAAATGTGAACCCGAAACCGACCTTATAAAAGCAGAAAACGCTTTATCACATACGGATTCGGCTATGAAATCGACTGTTATGCACGGAAGCGCGCCCATATACAATTTCGGCGAGTTTGATTCTGTGGAGAAGCGTCTGGAGGTTAGCGGAACCTTAAGCCAAAACGAGCTTTTGAGAACTGCGCTCCTTTTTAAATCCGCACGTCTTATGAAGTCGTATATTTCGGACAGCCCCGAAAGTACGCTCTTTTCATATACGGAGGCGCTTTTTTCGGAAAAACAGCTAGAGGACGAGATTTCCTCGAAAATCATTTCCGATGAGGAAATCCATGACAGCGCAAGCCGTGAGCTTTTTGCCATTCGGCGAAAAAAAGAAAGTACGCACGGTAAAATCAGAGAAACTTTGCAAAAATATACAAGCTCTCAAACATATAAAAAATATCTTCAAAGCTCAAACGTAGCCTTGAGAAACGACCGTTTCGTGCTGCCCGTAAAGCAGGAATACAGAAACGAGATTCAGGGACTTATTCATGACAGCTCCGACAGCGGAGCAACTGTTTTTATCGAGCCTATGACGATTGTCAAGCTTAATAACAGCTTAAAAGAACTTGAGGGCGAAGAAAAGGCGGAAATTGAAAGAATACTTGCGGAGCTTTCGGGGAAAGCGGCAGGCTTAACGGACGAGATAAAATCAAACCGTACAATTTTGGAAACGCTCGACCTTATTTTTGCAAAAGCGAAATATTCGCTTTTTATAAAGGGTGAAATCCCGGCAATGAACGATAGAGGTATAATAAACTTAAAAAAGGCACGTCATCCGCTTTTGAATCCCGAAACGGCTGTGCCTGTTGATATATCGCTGGGGCGTGATTTTGATACGCTCGTCATAACGGGACCGAATACGGGCGGTAAAACTGTTTCGTTAAAAACGCTCGGACTTTTTTCTTTGATGGCAATGAGCGGCTTTGCAATACCTGCGTTTTTCGGAAGCGAAGTAAGCGTTTTTCATGAAATTTATGCGGATATAGGAGACGAACAGAGCATAGAGCAGTCGCTTTCAACGTTTTCGTCTCATATGAAAAATATTTCAAAAATTTTAAACGGCGATTTATACGAGAGCCTTGCGCTTTTTGATGAGCTTGGCGCAGGCACTGACCCGACAGAGGGCGCCGCCTTGGCAATTTCCATTATTGAATATTTGCGAAAAAGAGGCGTGCGCGTTGCCGCAACGACACACTATCCCGAACTTAAACTGTATGCTCTTTCGCATGACGGAGTTAGGAATGCGTCATTGGAATTCAGTGTGGAAACGCTCATGCCGACATACAGGCTTATTATGGGTATGCCCGGGCGCAGTAATGCGTTTGCAATATCCGAAAAACTCGGAATCCCCGAAGAAATTATAAAAAACGCACAGGGGGCAATATCCGAGGACGCGTTGAAATTTGAAGAGGTTTTGTCGGCAATTGACGAAAACCGAGTTATTGCGGAAAAAGAAAAAGAGGAAGCAAGCGCTCTAAGAGAGCAGGTGGCACAGCTTCAAAAAGAACTTAAGGAAAAGAAAGACGACGCATACAAAAAGAACAGAGAAATCATAGAAAAAGCAAGGCAAGAGGCCGTTTTCATAACGGAAGAAGCGCAGAAAAGAGCGGAAGAAATAATAGATACGCTCAACAAAACGGCGAAAGACCAACGACAGCGCGCAAAGGCTCTCGGCGACGCAAGACGTATGCTCGGCGAGGAAAAGAAAAAGCAGTCCGAAAAACTCGTGTCGGAAACGAAAAAGAAGCATAAAACATTAAGCCCGTCCGATATAAAGGTGGGACTTACGGTTATGTTTGAGGATATAGACGCTCCCGTTTCGATTGAATCGCTTCCCGACAAAAACGGCAATCTTACCGTTTTGGCAGGCATAATGAAAGTGAAAACAAACCTTTCAAAGCTTTATGCCGTAAAAGAAGAAAATAAAGAACCGAAGAAGAAAAAAATAACCGTATCAACGGGCGTTAATATAAAAAATAAGCAGATACGTCCCGAGATTGACCTTAGGGGTATGAATTTGGAGGAGGCTGAATACGTTACGGAAAAATTCATAGACGACGCCGTTTTGGGCGGAATACCGTCAATAACGATTATACACGGCAAGGGCACGGGTATACTTCGTGCGGGTATTCATCAGCTTTTAAAGAAAAACAAAGCGATAAAGTCGTTCCGTTTGGGTACGTTTGGCGAGGGTGAAGCAGGGGTAACGGTTGCGGAATTGAAATAAAAAAAGTCTTTAGAAAATTATCCATAGCGCCGTTTTTTGCTCGGGGCGGTACGGCACGGAAAGGAATAGGTATAAAAATGGAATATTTCAAAAATTATGTTTCAAATACATTGGCAGGCACAAGCGGTCAGTATATTTTCAAAGCGGAGGACGAAAATAAGGTGCAAAAGGGCAGAATTTTTTATAAGATTTTTTGCGGCGGAAAATATGATTATTCGTTTTTGTTTTCGAATATGACGGATTCTACCTTCAGAGAGGACGTAAGCTGTAATCAACCGTGCGGCGAGTGGGAGCTTATAAGCGCACACGTCGGAATATGCACTTCTTACGGCGATAACAGCGCGGAGGATACAAAAACACCGTATGCGCTTACGTTTTCGGGCGAAACTAAAAAGCTTGTTCAACCCTCCGAAATGTTCTGTTCAGACCCCGTTGTGCTTGACTTGAAGAACGGAGAATATATTTGTATCGAGATAGAATTTAAGGGCAGAGAATTTGTATATCACCCCGAAATACAGATTGATTCTTTTGTTTTTGATGAAAACAGATGGGTTAAATCGCCTATGGTACCGAATCCGTGCATGGTGGGCTGCAGCAGAAAGCCAAAAGCAAGAATAGGCTTTTTGGGCGATTCCATAACGCAGGGAATAGGAGTTACTCCAAATTCATATATGCACTATACCGCACTTTTGGCGGATAAATTGGGTACGGACTATTCGTTTTGGAATCTCGGAATAGGCTGCGGACAGGCTCGTGATGCCGCAACGGATAACGTGTGGCTTAATAAGGCAAAGCAGAACGACATCGTTTTCGTTTGCTTCGGTGTGAACGATATAAACCATGATCAAAGCGCCGAGGAAATCGAAAAGTCGCTTTATACAATCGTAACGTTGCTAAAAAAACAGGGAATAAAGGTGATTTTGCAGACTGTACCTCCGTTTGACTATGAGGGCGACCACGCAAAAACATACAGAGAAGTAAATCAATTTATAATGAATGATATGCCAAAAATCGCAGATGCGGTATTTAACAACACAAAGGTTTTGAGAGTGTCGGAGGAACAGGCGACAATTGCGAAATACGGAGGTCATCCGAATGAGGAAGGCTGTCAAAAATGGGCGGAAGCCTTGTATAGCGCTGTATCGGATAAATTATGTTAAAGCTGAAAAAACCGTGTACGTTCTGCGGTGA
>USLP01000003.1 GCA_900555525.1 uncultured Eubacteriales bacterium | reverse complement strand
GCTCTTACAACCTCTCCCTGCTGCTTCTCATCTTTCGTCCATGTCATACGTGAGCCTACGGTTGCGGGATTTACCGTATCTATAGCCAAATTGTACTGATATTTCATTCCGAAGCCCAAACCGATAATTGTAGAACGGTTTGCGTTATAAACAACGTTGTGATGCCAGTTTGCCCATGCGTAAGCGTCATCGTTATAAAGTCCGCAGTAGAAGTTCTCACGGTTTAGGTGATGAATGTAGTTAAACGAAATTTCCGTGCCGTTATACGAGGTGGATTTACCGAAATATATCGCACCGCCGTCGTGGATGTTTTTAGCCTGGTTTATAATTTCATTATGGTGCACCTTATTGTCAAGTCCGACATATGAAACAGCATATGAGCCGTTGCAGTCCTGTATAATATTATTGGAAATATCCGCCCCCATTGTGCCGACCCAGTCGTTATTGTTGTAACCTGCATTAAACGCACCGCTAATATTTGTTGGTACAAAGCCGCCTGCTACAATTCTATTGTTTGTGAATTTGAAATTGCCGTATTCCATAGCCGCCATATCGCCCGTTCTTACCGAAACAAATCCGCCGCCGCAGTTATAGCTGTAATTTCCGTCAACCGTTATGTTTTTGCAGCGTTCACCCGCAATGTTATACGTACCCTGCAAAAATGTGAAATTACAGTTTTTTACGGTTACGTTTTCCATATCGTTGCCGACAATTGCGTTTTTACCGAGCTTTGTAACGGTTATACCGTCAACTGTAAGATTTTTCACACCCGTTGCATTTAAAAAATTTCCGCTATGAAATGTACAAACCTCAACCTTTGCGCCTTTTAGCGTATAAGGCGGATAGAAATAGAGCATATTCGTATCTCTGTCAACATACCATTCGCCCGGCACATCGATTTCTTCAAGCAGATTACAGCCGTACCAGCGTGAGCCTGCCCTATGAGACTGGAAGCTTACGTCCAATGTTTTTATTCTTTTTGATTTTGCGTCAACTCCGCCCGTACGTGTTGAATTATAGAAATAATCAGCTACAAAATAACCGTTTATTCTAAGGTCATTCGCTCTTGTCCAGCGAGAGGGATTTGCTTCCTCGTAGCAAAATTCACCGTTTACGGGAACACTGCTTACTTTTGTAAAATCGTCGTTCGGCCAACGGGACATTAACTGCTGTTTATCGTTTACATAAACATACGGATAGGATTCGTCGGACTTGGAAAGCCCCGAAATTCCCTGCGTTGATAAATCCAAATACGCAACCTTTCCTCTTCCGGCTTTCGGCAGACGTGAAAGTGTATCTGCATCCGTTACAGGTTTAAAATCCTCAGCGTTAATCTCGGTTGCTCCCGTAAATACGGCTTCCCCGTCATAGCCGACTATAATAAGTCCTTTATATTCCGCTTTGCCGAACACATTTTTGTCCAGCGTTGTTGTAGCAGTTACTTTATATTCGCCTCCCTTTACAAATATATAGACGGGATATTCCGAGCCGAACATCAGCATATTATTCTTTGCCGTTTCAACAGCGGCGGGAAGATTATTAATAGGTTTATTGGGTGTTCCCTCGCTTGTAACCGCACCTTCGGGCGACATATAAACGCCCTGAAGCTTTATTAAGGTTCTGTCAGACGCTGTTTTGTATTCGCCTGTATAAATTACGAAAAGTCCGTTTGCGCCGTGCTTATAATTAAGTCCCAAAACATCACATATATCACTTGGAATATAGAGATTTCCGCCTATGTTTTGTACGGGCGCTTTTAAAGTATGTGCCGTACCGTCAACGGTTATTTCCGCGCTGCCTTGCGTTGCGCCGACAGATTTTCCGTCTTTTGCAAAGGTACACACTCCGTCACTGTATGAAACCTCATAGCCCTGCTTTTGGAAAAACCAGCGTGCGGGAAGAAGCAAAGCTCCTTCCGCAGCTATAGGTGAGCAATTAAGCTTTTCAAGCTCGCCCGAATATATGCCTATCATAGAATTTTCCATAAGCACCATTTGGTAATTGGACGGAACAGCGCCTATATCTTCTCTTTGCGCGCATACGGGAAGCGCAAGAAAAGTCAGACACAGCGTAAAGCATATGATGCTTAATAATAATTTTTTCATATCGTTCCCTCCTGTGCTATTTTGTATATCCTCTTATTGCAAATGTCATCTGCGTTTGTCCGACACGTGTTGAATAGAACAGTCTATCGCAATCGCTCCCCGCTTTTTCGTACGTTTTTATTTCAGAGGGGCTTATTGTTTCACGTGTGATTGTATCGCCGTCAATTCTGAAAAGTACAACATTGCTGTTTGCGGTATATGTTTCCGTTGCGTATTTCGTTCCGATTTCGTCCTCCGAATACGGAAGCTTAGTTAAGTCCATAGTGGTAACGGTAAGCTGTCCCGAACGCTGAATCAAGGGATAGCAAACCATATTTCTGAGCTCCTCTGCCGTCCAGTAAAGCGCATTTGAATTGAAGCCCGAAACAGTCTGCGCATACGGATTTGAATGGGTATAATCGCTTGAATCAAAATAACCGATTGAGCCTGCCAGATTTCCCTGTCCGCCCGAATGGGGATTTACGGCGTTTTCATCAAATATAAGAACTATATTCTTTAAGGTTTCATCGGAATTTGTCGTATAACGGATAATATCTCCTTTTTCGACCTTATACTTGGGTGAATTATCGTCAATTTTATCTCTGTCCCATATATCTCTTACGTCTTCGAGTACGGAATCCTCACAGTAAACCTTTGTCATATCGTTTCCGTTAAAATATATTTCAAGTATGTTCATGCTGTCGCCCTTTGCCGTAACGCCTTTATAAATATCCTTTACAAGTGCAAAATCCTTGTTTGACGGTGTGAGCAAATTTTTTGCCGCACTTTCATACACTATATATTCCGCAAGCTTTGAATCTGCCGTTGTTGTATAAGCATAAACGTCATATCTGTTATCGTTTGCGAATATTCCCACGGTATTAATCGAAAAAGAGTCGTCGTCCATCGTTTCGGGGTTATACTTGAATACCTTTGTATTGCTTCCTACAACAGCTTTACCGCCGAAGCCCTGATTAATCTTATAATAGGAAGTTACCTTTTGCGTCGGTGAAACAGTGTCCGAAAGCTTTATTCTTACAAGTCGGTTTTCCTCATTGCCGAATGTAGTCTGAATACCTGCAAGCTCAACGTAGTTTACTTCCTTTTCTTCATTAAGTCCGATACGTGCCACACCGCTGTATGAGCTTATGACGCTGATCGCGTCGCTTGCTTCTTTATATGTGGTTTCTATGCCGTTTTCGTTTTTAATTTTTACGCTGTCCGCAAGATAGCTTTCTTTCATTTCGCTGTCTTCGTTGAAATATTTTATCTTTGAATCCTCACCAAATGTACCGAAGGTTTTTGCGCCTATTATAATTGCGGCAGTTATGTTTTCCTTTTTTGCCGGTTTTGCATTTATAATTTCGCCGAATTTATCAATATAAAGCGTATATTTTGTTCCGGCTTTTATTTCATTCGTTCCCTTAAGCTCTATATAATCCTTTGAAAGCACATATTTATCGTTTCCGCACGTTATATATGTATTTCCGCCCGATTCGCTTATTTCCGTAACGGTTGCGTCAGCTTTTGCGCCGTTTCCGATATAAAGCTTTAACACTTTTTCGCTTTCGGAAACGCTCAAAACCATATCCGTGGTTATGGCGTCAAAGGTTGTTAAATCGCCGTTTGCATCGTATATATAAATGCTTTTTTCTTCATTGGATAAATCGATACATTTATTATCCACAAGTGTGGAAATACTGTAAAGCTTTTTATCGTTGTTATCCTTTAAATCAACATAAAAGCTTGTATATGATTCCAAAAGAATAAGGTCTGAAGCGCTTTTTCCAAAAGGTTTAATAACCGTTACCGTTCCTTTGTTTATGCTTTTAAACGTATTTTCATCATATGAGCCTACGCCTGTGCCGTTTAAAATCATTCCTGCTCCGTTTTCAAGCTTAACTGTCTTTTGTGTCTTTGATTTGCCCTGCGTATATGTCAGAGTATTGTTTTTGTAGGACGAAAAATCAGAAATTTCAAATGAAGTTACTTCATCTCTGTCGGTAAGATATGCGTATACCGCATAGTTTACTTTTTCATTTTCCTTATAAAATATCTTTACGTCACGTCCGATAAAATTACGTATATACTGCGTATCATCGGTAAGGCGAACAGAAACGTCATTCACCGTTACGGTTTCCTTATACTGTGAGGACGCCCCCATAAGGTCGGTAAGTCCGTTATCGGTCATTCTGCCCTCGGCAGTATCGTAGCCGAGGATTTTTTTGGAAAACGTATCGCCGGGAATTGTTTCGTAGCCGATCGTATTGCCTATTGAGGTTATCTGCAAAATTTCCTCGTCAAGCGCGTTATAAAGCATTCTTGCAACGTCGCCTCTTGTAATTTTGTCTGTGCTTTTTATACCGCTTGAAAGCCCGAGCTCAACCGCTGTTCTTCTGTAGCCGGCAGGATAGCCGCCTTTTACGATAGCCTTGGGACGGTAACCGAGCAGGCAAATCATAACCTTATATGCCTGGTCAACGGTAATCGTACTTTCGGGGTCGAATTCCGTTTCGGAAACGCCGGTCATAAGTCCGAGACCGTAAACGGTATTTATAACGTTAAATGCCCAATGTGATGACGGAACGTCGGAGAAAATCTCTTTTTCGCCCTCCGAAAATTTCGTTACAAGCGAGGTTTCTTCGTTCTCGTCCTTGAAAAACTGCTCTTTCCAAGCCGCTTCGGCATCGTCGCCCGATTCGTAAATGTTTGCTATAACCTGTGCAAATTCCGCACGGGACATTGTGTTATCGGGAAGAAACGTACCGTCGTCATAGCCGTTCATAAGTCCGAGACCCGATATAATCTCAATCGGCTTATCCGTTGTGTCGGAATACGCAAAAGCCTGCGGAATCAAAGAAACAAGCATAACTGCCGAAATAAGTATTGTTAGTATCTTTTTCATTTATCTATTCTCCTTTTACCGATATTATTTCAAAAACATATCTATTATCTTTGCCGCCTGCGCTCTTGTGCAATATTCCGCCGCTCTGAACGTATTATCGGAAAATCCGTTTATTATGCCGTTTTGCGCCATATAAAGCACTGCCGATTTCGCATAGTCGGAAACGCTGTTGGAATCTGCAAACTCAAGCTCGCCCGAAACCTCGGCATTAACCGTTCTGTAAAGCATTGTGCAGATGTCTTGTCTTGTAACGTTCGCATCGCCGCCAAATTCGCTTTCGCTTATTCCCGTTATAATTCCGTTTTCATATGCGGCACACGCAAATTCGTTGTACCATTTATCCGCCGTATCGGAGAATACGTCGTTTCTGCTTGCCGTAAAGCCGTAAGCCTTGCAAAGCATTTTTACAAGCTCGCCTCTCGTTATCGTATCGTCGGGTGCGAAAGTTTTATCTCCCTTGCCCGAAATTATTCCCTTATTATAAAGTGAAATAATGCTTGCATATGCCCAATGCGATGTCGGAACATCGTTAAACGTAAGGCTCGGTGCGGGAGTTGGTGCAGGTGCAGGTTCTTCCGTTATCGACGATGAGAACGATGAACCGCCTCCGCCTCCCGAACTGCCGCCGGACGAACCGTTTTCGGGCTTTTTGTATGAAGAAATAAATTTCTCAACTTCCAAAAGCGTCTTGAAGTTTCCTCTTTGCGCCGCTATTTTGTTATTAAAATCATATGTAGGCGCGTTCAGATATTTTGTTATGGTGATTTCTACCTTGGAAGCATTTTTTGCCGTCAGAAGCGTTCCTATATAGCCCGTACCGCCCGTAGAGGGATAGTTAATCGCCGACAGGAATATTTCCTCCGTTATTTTTTTCATAAGTTCGTTTTCGTTTGCGTATTTTTTGCCGAAAACTTCATCTTGGAAATGCTTTATGCCTTCTTCGGATATACCGCTCTTTAATATCGAATAAAGCGTTACGCCGTCCGAATCAATCGAGCTGAAATTCATTAAATCATTATATAAAAGCTCGCTTCCGTTCATAAGTATATTTGCGTTATCGCCCCAAAATGCCGTTATAATCGCAAGCTTTTTGAGGTTTCCCTGTGTTTTTGCAGGGTCATTTTCCAAAAGCAAAGCCTTGTTATTAAATATCATTTTCGCATAGTCCGCATCGGAAATCACGTCCGCAGGTGCAATCGCAATTGCAAGATTTTTCTTGACGTCGGGGATTTTCGCCGTTATTTCGGATTCACTCGAAGCTTTAAGCTCGGCTATGAAATTGCTTCTGTCGCCGGGCGCATAGTAGTAGATCGTATTTGAAAGCGTTTGCGGCGTTTCAAAATCATCTCCGCCCAAAGTAAACGTAAGCGTCATTGAGTTTTGATACATATAATCGGGCAAAATAAATTCAAAATTGAAATATCCCGATTTTGCCGTAAGCTGACTTCCTGTGAAAATTACATTTCCGCTTTCGTCCGTAATTTTAAGGCTTACAGCTTTATTTTCACTTGCCGACGGAGTTATACCGTTTAATTTTATGCTGTTGTCCTTCATGGAAAACGCAGGCTCGCTGTAATTTGCGGTCAAAACAGGCTCATCGGTGCAAGCCGATATTTCGCTTCCGTTTGAAACCGTTTTCATGTTTTCGTCCCACAAAACAGTTTTTGTATTTGGCGCAAGCTGTGAATAATTCGAGGTATCGCAGGAAATTTTCACTTCAACTCCTGCCGAAACCGTATATTCCTTCAATGCGGAATAATACATTGTTTTATTGTCCGCGCTTAAGCAGGAAACACCGACAAAGCCGCTCGCTTCTTCTTTTGAATTGTTTTTTATTGTAAATTCCGCGCCGTTATACGAATATGTAAGATAATCGGGAACGTCATATGAAACCGTGTAATCACTTCCGAGTTTGATTTTCGGGAAAAGCTCCAGCGAAAGATTGCCGGATAAGGTTATTTTATATTCATTTCCGCCGTTTTTGCTTTCTGCTAATATAAGCGAAAGTGATTTTCCGCCGTTTGAAAGCGATACGGAATAATCCGCTGTTTCCATACCGTTTTTCAAAACCGTTATGTTTTTATTTATATCGCTTGCATTTACGGGAACGGAAAATTCAAAGTCGGCACGGACTTCATTCTTTGATTGTCTGTAAACGGTGTGCGATACCGTAAGAATCATTTGCTTAAATTCGTTCATTTTAGCGGTATCCGATACGAAATCAGCTATATCAAGACCTCTTTTTTCACATTCCGCCATATATAGAACCATGGTTTTTACATCGGCAAGTTGGTCATTCGTTACATTTGCCGTATCAATTGCTTCAACCTTTGCCCACTGTTCTTTTACAAGCTCGGTAAAATCAGCATTTAAAAGCGGAACCTCAGTTATTGCCAAAAGCGCTCCTTGCGTCTGCGCAACGTCTATGCTTTCTATAATCTTGCCCTTGGGAATATCGAGAACAAGACCTCGGCACAAAAGCGACGGGTTATCCGTTGCAGCTTCAGATATAACATCATTATTTCTGCTATATTTCGTGCTTTGATACATACCCGTATGCGACCCCCAATTACACCAGCCAATGCCGTATTTCTGCGTCATGGTTGTGCCGTCGGTAAAATTAATAACAATATCCGAGCTGTAATTAGACCTTGCTGCAGGATATAAAAACATAATCTGCGACGAAACACGCTTCGGCGCGGAGATATTCACGCTCGTAATAAGTCCGTGTTCTTTATCTTCCTTTGAACCGAAAAGTATTGCGTTTTTGCCCGAAGCTGTTCTTTCATCGCTCATTTTAAATTTAATGGCTTTTGCAAGATTTTGCTCTGTCAATTTCGGTACGGACTCAATTTCTTTCATAATGTTAAACTGATTTTTTGCCAAAAAATATCCATCTGTCAAAAAGCTTTCAAATGTTTCCGACGAATAGCCGACATAGCCCGAGCCGTCGGGAAAGCCCCATGCTTTTGAGGTATCGCCCGCATTACCTACAATACTGCCCGTATAGTAATTTTTAAGGTCGTAACATTCGTCATTTTCGGAATTCAAATATGCCGAATATGTATTGAGAAGTTTTTCTATCTTCGCTCTGTCGTCCGCATTGTAAGGCACATTCTCACGCTTTGCCTCTTCATAAAGCGCAACAAGCTCCTGCAATTTTGCAATATCGGACTCAGCAAGGTCGGAAACGGTTTTATCCTTATAAGGCGCATAAGCCGAATTGATTTTTGAGGTTAATTCTTCCTCATATTTTTTGCGCTCATACGCTGTTTTTAAGTTTGTAAGCGTTTCTTTATCGGATAAATTCCATGTATAATCGTCCGTCATATTAAAATATGAAAGTATTTCCGCATAGCGTTCATTATCAAAGCTTTGCGCTTCGGTATATTTTGAAATAAGCGTATCTATAACCGTTATATCGCTGTCTGAAAGATCGGAAACAGCAAGCGTTCTGTAATCACGCACCGCATATGTATCGTTAAAATATGTGCATATTTCTTTTTTCTTTGAATAAAGCGGATAGCCGTCTTTTAAGTTTTTGATTTTTTCTATAACTTCATCGGTTGCAATCGCGCTGCCGTTTTCCTGTGCGGTGAGAAGCGCATTATAGAGAGATTCCAAAGAATCCGTATCTGCGTCCGTTATATCCGTTAAGGTTTTGTCTTTATACTGCGCTAAGGTTTCTTCTATAACACGGTCTGAAAGATTGTCAAGCTCCTCCTGCGTATACTTAAGAGCCGATACCGCGAATAAAACACAGTCGGAAGCGGGAAATTCAACAGCCGAAATGCTTGTTGTTTTGGACGGCGACATTTCATACGCATTTATGAAAAGCTCCGTTTCGCCTACCTCTGCCTTGGGGCGCATACCCGTACCGCCTTTTTTAAGCCCCATACCTGCCGAAACGGATAGATCCGCTTGTTTGGAAGCTGTCTTTACGGTAATCGGGAAGGTTTCCGTATCTCCGCTTTTATAAACTATCTTTACGTTTGTAAGCGTATCGGAATTAAGCGCATACGCAATAAATCCGATTTTTTTGTACGGCGCTTCTTCCAAAGCAAAATTATACGTATCGGTTAATTTTATACTGTCGTTTTCTTTTCCGGAATGTCCCTCCGTAACGGAATAATCGAGATTTCCGAGCGTAAGAGTATCGGAAAATGCGCTTGCGGAATAAATAACCGCCGGAAACTCCGTTGCTCTCGGCACAACATCAGTATCAAAAATTGCGTTGTAATTAAGTCTGTCGCTTAATGATACACTCTGTGCGCTTACGGGAAGTATCGCAATAAGCATAAATGCAAGCAGTAAGGATAGTGTTTTTTTCATGGTTTTTCCTCCGTAATATTATTATGATTATCTATATAATAGGATAAAATCCTTTGTTTTCAAATTCGGGTCATACGGGCGGAGGAAAACCCTCCGCCGTATGAAAATTTTTATTAGTTTGCCTTATAGATAGGCTTTAAGCTTGACATGCTTTCCCAAACGAAAGCTTTGTACTGCGCACCCTCTATTTTTTCAAGCGATACGCTGTCTGTTTTGTTTATGTCGCCTGATTGCAATGTTCCCTGTGCGGAAATATTAAGACCGACAAGCTTATTAGCTTTATATGCCGCAATTACTATAACGTAATCCTGTGCATTTGCCGTTGTGTTTGACATTGCTGCCGTTGCTTTCATATTATTGCCGTCTTCTGCGATTGTAACATTGATATCAACAGAAGCTTCATCTGCCTTAAGAGCTTTTGCATAGTTTAACATCTGCGTGTAGCTGCTGCAGTCTTCTTCTTGGATATCAGCAGTAAATCCGCGGTTATAAAGCTCGATAACGGCTTCACAGCCCTTGATTGTTTCATCTGCATTTTCCTTTGTAATTCCGCTTATGTCATTTGCCGACATAGCATTAACAAAATCCCAAAGTTCTGTATTTGTATAAACGTATTCCGTCATTGCAACGATGTGATAATCGTCAGAAGTGCAAGGCTTAAAGGTTATCGAAGAAACGGTTTTATCCAAATTAAATTCGATATTTGAAGAATAGAAGCTTACCCTATCTACATTCGGCCATTTCTCGTGATTTGCAACCGTATTGTCGGAATTTATAACAAGTCTGCCGAAATCTTTTGAATGTGCTGCCATTTTAGCCGTGTTAAAGCCATGCGATCTCTGGAGATATACCTTTATATCCTCCGAAGTATTGTCGGAATAATTAACCGTTGCGTCAACCAAAACAGCCGTACCGTCATTGCCGCCGTTTGTTTCCAAAATAACGCCCATACCTTTAACCTTACCGTTAGCCTGTGGTACAGCGATTGTTACGCCGCTGTTATCTTCTTTTTTGATAAGAACGGAATCGTTGCCCTTGCCGTTATATGCTCCGCTTAATTTATAAGTTCTGCCTGTTTCATCGCTCATCTGTGTCGGGTCTGACGGAGGTAACATCGTAATCATTCCGTCTGTCGGTATTTTCTCGCCGTCAAAAAGCTCTGTCGTTCTTCCGAGTGTAATTCCCGCATAGGAATCGCCTAACTTAACCATTATATCGTCATTGAGGTAACTTGTGAGGTCAACATATGTGTTTTTCTGTGAATTTGCCTGCTTAATGTAATTTTCTACCATAGGATACGCTGTGCTTGCTATTGCGCCGGCATCTGTCAAAACCGCTTTATAGTTTGCAAGCTTGTTAGCTGTCGCTTCGTCTTCGTCCGTGTATACGCCGCTAAGTCCTGCGTCTAAAGCCGCTTTCATAGTTTCGTATGATACGGGAACCTGCGAAACGCTGTAGAAATATACGGGCTTTGTATCACTTGCAACAGAGAACACAACTTTATCTGCAATTTTTGCTGCATCTACCGCAACATTGTAGACCATTATACCCACAGTACCGCTTTTTGCAGTAAGAACGCCGTTATTTTCTTTATGAACAAATCCGCCTAACCAGAGATATGCGCCGTCAACAAACTTTGTGCTGTAATACGTTGAAGCAAAATTTGTACCGCCTATTAATTTTTCCTCTGTTGTTCCGTCTTTATAATAGACAGTCGCTTTCACGGTAGTTTCCGTGTTATTAGCCAAATAACGAATTGTTTGGGTCGGAACGTCGTTAAGGTCAACCGTAAGAGTTTTATCTTTCCACAAAGCTGCGGAATCAACTTCGCCCGCGCTTCTTCCTACGTTAGGAATATAAACGGAAATTGTGCCTGTCTGCTGTTTATTTCCATCAGAATTCAATTCATATACTGTTGCATCAAAGTATTCTTTTGTTCCAAACGCAGTTTTATTAAAGCCGTTAAAGTTTCCGTTAAAGCCCGTAAAGCCGTCAAACCATGTGTCTCCTGCCGTTTCGCCCACACCACCGATTGTGTCGGCATTATAGTCTTTTGAAATATCAAAATGTGATACTTCGGAGAGCGCCTTTTGTTTGTTTGCCTTTTCAAGCAAGGCTGTCAAAAATGCGTAGTCAGCTTCAGAACCTATACCTGCCGAAAGTAGAACGTCCGCATAAGCCTTTGCTTCCGTTACCGCTGTGATTTCGTCTGCTGTAAGCAAACCTTCTTTTGCGTTCAATCCTTTTGCAGTTTCTATATTTTCAAGCATTTCAGTGGAATATACGGGAACCTGTGTAACAGCATACATAAATACGGGCATTGAGCCGTGTGTATTTGTAAACGTTATGCTTACAGGTGTTTTGGTTTTGTCGGTTTTAACACCGAACATTGTTATACCAACCGAACGGTTAGTTGTATCCGTATCTGCTAATTTACCGTCTTTATCAATTTTAGCAAATCTCCACCACAAGCCTTTTAAACCTACAAGGTTATCATAGCCTGTCGTTGCTTGACTTGAAACTGTGCCGTAGGACTGTATGCCGAAAGAGTAATTGTCGGTTGTGTTGTCGGAATATTTAACCTCCGCCTTAAATGTCTGTGCGTCGCCCGTGTTTAAAACGAAGTTTACAGCCTGCGTATTAACCGAATCAAGCGGAACCGTAAATTCACCGTTTGAAACAGGGATATAGTGCGAATCAAGCGCTGTTGCCGTTCTTGTTGACATAGGCATATATGCAAGAATTGTATTTCCCGTTTTTGCACGGTTTGCCCATTCCTCAAAACTTACAAAATCGGAATTACCGAAAGCGCCTGCTTGCATACCGTTAAATGAATTATCGCTTAATTTATCCGTCATGCCTCGGAACCATGTATCAGCGTTAGGCGTTTCGCCAAAGGAACCGATTGTACTTGAATCAAATGTATCAGTAATATTAATATAATGAATTTCTGCAAGAGCTTTTTGTTTATTTGCTCTTTCAAGCAAGGCTCTTATATCGGAAACGTTTTCCTCCGTAATCGTTCCTCTTTGTACAAGAATATCGGCATAAGAATTTGCGAGCACAATATTTTTGATTTGCTCCGCAGTATACGCTCCGCCCTCGTATGCTCTTACCAAAGCAAGCTGTGCCGTAAGCTCTGCATTTGTGATTTCGCATTCCGCAAGTGCGAAAAGCGAAATAGGATTAGTTGCTTTAAGAGTAAAAGAAACAGGAGCTTTTGATACGTCAACGGGAATCTCGTAACCTCTTATTCCCCAATAGTAATCTGTTCCGCCGTCCGTCGCTTTTTCAGCAGTTCCATCTGCATTAGGTTTTATACTGCTTGTTGTCCATTTCCAGCCGAAGCATCTTAAATTGTTATATATACTCCAAACAACTTTGTTTGAATCCGCATTTCTTGCAGAACCCTGAAACCACTGTGCATATGAATCAGATGTTCCGTCGGAATAATTAACTGTTGCCGTTATATTTGCGTCGCTAAACATATGAAGCGCAAATTTGATTTTGTTTATTTTGCTTGCGTCATTTAATGTATAAGTTTTTTCTTCATTTGCCGCCTGATAAACGCTGTCGTTAACTCCGCCCGCAAGTCCTGCCTGCGGAATATAGAATTTGAAATTATCCGCCTGATTGTCTGAAACGGTCATATTGCTTGTTTCAATCTTACCGTTCGGATCTGTTTTTACAGCATTTCTTCCACCGAAAGTTACATAGCCGTCCGCCGCTGTGAATAACGATGCGGGAAAGCCGTACTTACTTGCATTGCCGCCGTTCCATGACGCACCGAGTGTATCACCCTCCGAGGCGATTGAATCGCTGTTAAAGTAATTTGTCAAATCGATATGATGAATTTGACCGTCTGCCGCTTGTGTTTCCGCATTTGCTATGCCGACCAGAGATGTAATCATCAAAAGGGAAACAAGGATTGAAAAAATTCTTTTTTTCATTTTAAAATCTCCTTTTTATATTAATTTATTTTTTTGTCGCCAAGAAATCGTCAACACATTTCTGAATGTATTCTTTAACCTTCTTATTGCCTGCGATTTCAAGCTTTCTCATAGCCTCCTCGTAGGTTGCTTTCCAATCGGTCATAGCTCCGCTTGTGAGCTGGTCGATAAATTCCTGACACACGGAATCGCACTGTGAAAGCTCTGTTTCGATAGGCGCTGTGTCTATATAGATACCTGCGATAGGCGAAGGAACTGCGTTTTTGTTCCAATCATTAAATACATAATCATTCCAGCCTTCTGGGTCGGAGGTGGATTCAAAGGAGTTTGCCGTGTTGCCCATTGTCCATTTCCAAAGTCCGTAAGGAGCGTCTGCCGTACCCTGTGAGCCTGTGTAGCCGATAGGTTCGATTCTGTCTTCGGAAAGCTTCTTATAGTTTTTGTCTTCTATTCCGTAAACGAGCATTCTGTATAAATCCTTACCCTTGGACGAGCACATAAGATTTAAGAATGAGAGCGCTTTTTCGGGATTCTTCGAGGTTGCCGTTATTCCGTTTCCGCCTGCGTTAGCCGATGTCGGGATATAGAAATGATTTTCCGACTGTACGAGCGTTACAGGTTCATCCTCTGTTTTAGAAAGCGATTCTTCGGCATATTTGTGATACTGGCTGTGCCATATATCATAATCGCCTTTTGAAACCTCTGCGGAAAGAACGTCTTTTCTTATGTAGCCTTTCTTAAACCAATCGTGAAATACTTCCGTAAGCATTTTGAGGGAATCGAGTTCCAAGCGTTCTTCAACAACGATTTTATCCGCTTCCGCTCTGTAAAGATAGTTGGAAACTATCGGTACATAGCCTTTCATTGCCCATGTTGAACCGGGGCGCATACCCAAGTGTAACTTGCCTGCCGATTTTAAGTCTGCCATGTATTTTTCGAAAATATCGAGTGTGCCTTTTGTGAGAATATCGCTTGAAAGAGCTTCTTTTTTCAAAGCTTCCGCATCAAGAAATTCGTCCGCATCGTCCTTGTCGAAGGTGTAACCCCACATAGGCTCGGACATCTGCTGATAGTTTGTTATGCAATACTGTTTACCGTCAACCTGCATAAGCTGGAGCGCCCATTCGGGCATTTCGTTAAGCACGTCGGGAGCATATGTTTTCATCATATCCGTAATATCCAAGAATGTGCCGTTTTTAACCTCTTCGTTGAAGTCAAGCGTATACGTTCCAAAAATATCAACGTCATTTCCGCTTGTCTGCATAAGCATAACTTTCTGCTTATAATCGGAAGCAGGGATAACGTCCAAATCAATGCTTACGTTTTCCATGCCTTCGTAGGTTTTCAAAAGCTCGTTTGCTTTCTGCCATACCTCCGCCGAATCCGTCTGTTTGCCGGGACCGGGAACAACCCATTTTATTGTGATGTCTCCGTTGCCCGAGTCTGTCTGCTTTTTCTCGCCGCAGCCTGCCATGGAAAGAGCAGTTGTACAAGCAAGAATACCGCATAAAATTTGTTTTTTGTTTGTCATAAGTTTGTTTCCTTTCTTTTATATAAATTATTTTTTTACCCTTTAACCGAGCCTATTGTAAGACCCTGTGCAAAATATTTTTGGAAAAACGGGAATACGAACATCATAGGACCTGCCGCCAAAACCGCCATTGCATAACGCATTGTTTCCGTCGGCGGTACGAAGTCTACCGCGCTTTCGCCCGTCTTTGCCATTGTGTTGATAAATTCCGCTTCTCTTAAAATTCTTTGGAGCAGATACTGCAGGCTGTAAAGCTCCGTATCTCTTATATATATAAGAGCTGTGTTCCAGTCGTTCCATTTGCCTATCAGATACATAAAGCCCAAGGAAGCCAAAACGGGAGTTGAAAGCGGAAGCACAATCGTAAAGAATACTCTGTATTCGCTCGCTCCGTCAATCTTTGCCGCTTCGACAAGTCCGTTGGGAAGCCCCTGAAAGAACGTTCTCATTATAAAGATATCCCATGCGGAAACGAGAGCGGGCAAAATATAAATCCAAATCGTATTATCAAGATGAAGATATTTTGTATTGAGTATGTATGACGGTACCAAGCCGCCCGAAAACAGCATTGTAAAGAACATCATCATTGTTGTTGCTTTTTTGAGCTTATATATGGGGCGCGAAAGCGGATATGCCGCAAGCGCTTTTACAAGCACGGAGAGAAATGTCGCAACAACGGAAAAGATTATCGTTACTTTATAAGCGTCAAGAAGCTGTTTCGGATTTTTGAACACGGCTTTGTAGCCGTCCCATCCGATTGACTTCGGAAGTATCGTATAGCCATACTGCGTTATAGCGTCTTCCGAAGAAATCGAAATTGAAATCATAAGTATGAGCGGTATTATAAAGGAAAGACTGACAATAATGAATATTACATTTAATACAATCTGTCCTGCCGAAATTTTCTTTTTCTTTTTCATATCTATACCTTCTTTCTCTATTTTAGAATAAGCTGTTTTCGGGGCTCAATTTCTTAACAATCAGGTTGACGGAAACAATCAGTACTATTCCGACAACAGACTGCATAAGACCGACAGCCGCCGACTTTGACATCGAACCAGACAT
>USLP01000002.1 GCA_900555525.1 uncultured Eubacteriales bacterium | reverse complement strand
GGAAGCAGCGGCGGAGGAAGCGGAAGCAGCGGCGGAGGAAGCTCTGTTATAAGAGTGCCGGCACCTTCAAATTCAGCTGTTAACGATAATGTTTATTTTAAAACAAGCTTTAAGGATATTTCAGGACATTGGGCAGAAAAAGAGATAAAACAGTTAGAAGCATTGGGTCTTGTAAAGGGTGACGGTGAAAAATATAATCCGGATGCTATTGTAAAAAGAGCAGAATGGATTACGATGCTTACCAGAGCCATCGGGTTTAAGGAAGCACCGTATAAGGATTGCTTTGATGATGTTAAGTCATCTGATTGGTATTCGGGCATTATACAGGCAGCTTTTGATGCCGATTTGATTGACGGAGACGGAAGCAACTTCAACCCTGTCAATGAACTTACAAGAGAAGCACTTGTAAAAATGATGATTGATACGTATTTATACAAAAAGGGTGTTGAGATTCCCGATGTAACAAATACAGGCTTTGATGATGACAGTGATATAAGCACTTGGGCGAAAAAATATGTTTCTATGGCATCTGAGCTTGGAATTATGACAGGTGTTACTCCAACAACCTTTGCACCTAAAAAAATTGCAACAAGAGCTGAGGCGGCAGTTGTTCTTGTAAGACTTTTAGATGCGTTGAAAAACTGATTTGAGCTGCTTGTAAAAGGAGGAAGAAAATGAAAAAATTAATTTCTATACTATGCATATTTTGTTTACTTATGGCAGAAATTGCATTTTTAACGTTTGCCGATGCAGAAACGACAGATGAAACATTGACAGCATCAGAAATAGGTGCACAATATAAAATAGGTCTTTTGTCAGCTTTGGAAATTTTTGATGATGAGTATGATTTGGATGAGACACTTACACGTGCTGAGGTTGCACAGGTTTTCACAAGGCTTATGGGCGATGCTGCAACACTTTCTGCCTATACAGATACAATTTATGACGATGTAACAGACGAAACAGAAGGCTACGAAAGTATAAATTACCTATATCGGTTAGGCGTTATGAAGGGCAAAACACCGACTTCGTTTTATCCGGATGATGATGTAAGCTACACCGAAGCACTTGTATCACTTGTAAGACTGCTGGGCTATGAAGAAGTGGCAAAAGCCAAAGGCGGGTACAGTGTAGGATATTTAGCAGTTGCAAATACTCTCGGGTTAACAGATAATATTCCGAAAAACCTGATAGAGGACGAATTTTGTGCCGGAGCCTTGGCTGTGATGATTTATAATGCACTTGATGTAAGGATTGTAAACAGCTATATTCTGTCAAATTCAAACGTTACTATTGACGGCTCTTACAGCACAATTATGGATAGCTATCTTTATATAAGCAGAGGAACAGGCATGGTAAATGCTTATAGAAACTTAAATCTTTTTGATATTGATGAAGAAATGCTGCCTTCGGAATTTGTTGAAATCGGCGGTGTCAAATTCGAATATGAATTTGATGAAATAATCGATTATTTCGGTTACAATGTTGAGTATTTTTACAAAAAAAATAAAGATTTGAATTATGATACCGTGCTGTATGCTTTCCCCGAAAAAGAAGTGAAAACTCAAAGAATTTTCTCTGAGGATATATATGCCGCAGACTCAAATGTCATAAAGGTTAGGAGAGAGGATACAAAAAAAGAAGAAAATTACAAATTGTCGGAAAATCCGGTGATTTTGTTTAACGGTTACCCGGTAAAAAATCCGTCTGTACCGAAAAACGGCTATATAAATATTATTTCAAATGATGGTTTAAAATATGATATTGTTTTAATATTTGATTTTGAAAGCGCTGTTGTAAAGAGTGCAAGTGAAGGAGAGTACAGATTTAAGTATGGCAAAAAAATTAACGGTGATGCAGTGCTTGACCTTGATCTTGAAGAGGGAACTGTAAAATATACTATTATTGACGGAGATGAGTACGGAGAACCCGACAGTATTAAGGCAGACTCTGTAATATCTGTTGCGTATAATGATAAAGTAGGCTATTTTATATATGTTTCCAATGAAAAGGTTTCGGGTGAAATCACAGAATTGCAAACAAGTCCCGAAAGATTTATTATAAATGACGAGCCTTATAAGATTGATGCGGATTTTAAAGCAATTTCCGATGCGGGAATGTATAAAACAACGAAGCTGGATGTTTCGGTAGATTCAACCTTTGACCTCGATTTTATGGGCAAGATAACCGGTATGGCATCAACAGACGGAACAGATTACATCTACGGTTATCTTGATGGAATTGATGATAAGCAGCTCTTTTTTGAAGGATACTCTGAAGTAAGAATTTTCTCTTCAAAAACAAATAAATTTTCGGTTTATACATTGACTGACAAAACAATGTATAACGGTAAAAAAAGTACCGCGAGTGAAGTTTCCGCAGGACTTGAAAATTATTTGACAAATATTATTCCAAAATACAGAGCTGAATACGACAACTATGATCCGCTTGATAATCCCGAAATAATACGAGAATATTATTACGTGCCGCCTATTGTAAAGTTTACTTCAAACTCAAAAAATGAAATTACCGATATTGTTGATAATCTTACGGTATGCAATGCAAATCAGTTTGATTTTGATATATCAGATAACAGAATCATTCTTTCTGTAAGAGGACACAATGATAGATTTGTACAATCCTTCGGATATTTCAATGCGGCATTATCACTAACAAACGGCTGTGTATATGCTGCTGATTCACTCGCTATGAGAATTAACATATTAGATGATGAAGATGACTTTAAAACAGGTATTGTTAAAAATATATTCCCAAGTTCTGACACGGCGGCATCGAAGCCGATTATGTTTGACCTGCAGCCTAACGGTGTTCCCAGATTTGTCGTATATCCTGTAGGTACTGCGGCAGCAAGTGTTGCTGTACAAAGTACATTGTACGGATTTATATCGGCATCCAGCGTAGTTAACTCCGATGGAGATGTTGGAGCCAGATTAAATCTCATATCCTCATCCGGTGATGAAACTTCCTTTACTACTACCGCTGAAGCATACACTAAGGCTTTAGCGTTGCAGAAAGGTGACTTCATCTGGTTAAAGATGGATGCAAACGGAAATGTAAGTGATTTGGAAGTTGCTATTAATTATGAAGGCAAGGGCTTTAAAAGAGATGATTATCTTGACCCTGCAAGGAAACAAACACCCGATATACCGGGAGATACCGTAGGACGTATATATAATATAGTTCAGGGCAGTCAGTCCGGTTGCGGAATAGGTCTTGTAAGATTCAAATCCTTTGATGAAAAATCCGGCGGTGAAAATATCATAACTTATTATGAGCCGACTGATGAAGTATACAATTATACTGCACCTACACAGAAATATCAAAAGTGTAAAAAGAGATATAAGAAAGATGTGCTGCTTTCTTATGACGGAAATGAATACAAAAAGGCATCATTGGCCGATGTTGAGCAGGGCGGTTATATTTTCTTCGTGCAGTACGACGGAGATATCTGGCAGGCTGTCTGGTTAAAGGATGCAACCTTCTTCAATCAGCAACATGAATTTTTAGCGACTAACCAATCATAAAAAATTGTAAAGTCGGATATCCGGAGCAGGAAATATGTACGCATATTTCCTGCGAGATAAATCAGTAAAAAAAAAAATTATATAAAAGGAGGTCATGAAAAATGACAAGAAAAATTTTTAGTATGCTTGTTGTTATATCAATGCTGTTAAGCTTTGGCATTATGGTAACAACAGCTCAGGCAGAGGAGCCGACAACATATTTTTATGTTGCACCCGGCGGTAACGACGATGCCGAAGGAACAATGGAAGCACCATTTGCAACTATAGAGGGTGCAAAAGAAAAAATCCGTGAGCTTAAGAAAACAAGCGGTCTTCCCGCAGGCGGAATCACTGTTTATTTAAGAGGCGGAATTTACGAAACAACCGAAAAAATTGTTTTTACCGATGAAGATTCGGGAACAGAAGAATGCCCTATACTTTATAAGGCATATCCCGGTGAAAAACCGGTAATCTCCGGTGGTGTCAATATTGCCGGAAAAGATTTCAAAAAGGTTGAGGATGAGGAAGTTTTAGACAGATTTTCAAGTTCAAAAGTAAAGAAAAATGTTGTGTGTGTTGACCTTAAAGAATACGGATATACAGATTATCCCAAATGGACAAAAGGTACCTCAGATATGGCAGACTGCTCCGGTGTTATGGCATTTATAAATGACGTTCCTCTTGATATGGCAAGATATCCCAACAGAGCTGATGACGGAGATAATGAATATCTTGTATCAGGCGAAGTTCTGGTATCGAGAGTAGATGAAAACGGCAAAGGTCCGAAATGGAAGCTTAATGAATCAAGAATCGATAAATGGAAAAGCATGGATAATCTTCTTATATTCTCTATGTGTTCTTCATTCAGCTCACATTTATCAACGGTTGATTCCTATGATAAAAATGCAAAAACTATTCAGCTTACTTACGAATCGTCACAGGGTGCTGTAGGAACAGTAAGATATATTTATTGTAATATTTTAGAGGAGCTTGATGCACCGGGAGAATATTATCTTGACTATAACACGAATATGCTTTATATCTATCCTCCGAAAGATGTAAAGATGAATGATGCGGAGGTTGGCTTAACAAGATTTGGCAGAGCAATAACAGACGGACTTGTAGAGTTTGAAGGTGCAAAAAATATTACCCTGAGCGGTCTTAAAATTGAACTTAGCAGTACACACGGTGTAACAATAAGATCCAGCGAAAATATTCTTCTTAATAATTGTGAGGTTGTTAATCACGGTTTAAGCGGTGTTGCAATCGGAGAAAGAATAGTTAATCTTTTTCACGTTGCTGCAAGAGGAAACAGACTTGCTTATGAAGGTCCAAAATATCGGGACTGGGGTATGAGAGTAGTATCCAAAGAAGAATGGGAAAAAGCTAAATCCGAAAACTGCGGAATAACCAATTCAAAAATAGCGAACTGCGGTACAACATGTCTGATACTTGCAGGTGGTAACAGAATGGAGTTAATACCCGGAAATCTGTATGCTGTAAATAATGTTGTTCATAATGCCGGTCTTATAAACGGTGCAGAAGGTAAGCTTTTGGCAGTACACGGATATGGAAATTATATAGGTCATAATACATTTTCCCGTTCGGAAGGTATGGCAATAGAGCTTCAGGCTAGTGGAACTATATTTGAGTATAACGATGTTTCCGATGCCTTAAACTCAACAAGTGATATGGGGATGATATACAGTGCAGGCTGGTTCAGCGAAATGCACTTGGGAACAGAAATTCGTTATAATTATCTTCACGGCATAGATGACAAGGATTTAGGTCATGAGGATTCACCGATGCTTTACGGCGATGTACCGAGAAAAGCGTTTATCTACAATGATAACTGTCAGCCGTTCTTAGAGGTTCATCACAATATTTTCGAAGACGGTTGTGTTGGAAAGCTCCAGGGTGGCGGTTATGAAAATAACTGGAGAGACAACCTGTTTATAAACGTGAAATTACCGTTTTCGGAATCTGAGAACGGTATGATACAGCAGAGCTTGAACGAATTCGGAAATTTCTATTCAAATCTCGGATTTGTTGAATACGGAGTACTTAAAGATTATTATCCGGAGACACTTAAATTGTGGGAAGAAAAGTGGCCTGTTTTCAAAGAAACTGTTGAAAAATTAACAGAAAGAAAAGGAACAGAGACACTTCCTGATTATGATACAGTAGGAAATGTATGCGTATTTAACAAAACAGAAAAATATTGTCGCGATTTCCACAAAACAGACCCCGGTGCGGCAACAGGAATGTTCCGTTACTGTACAGTTGAAAACAACAAATATACAACAGAGGATCCCGGCTTTGTAGATATCAAAAACGGAGATTTCAGATGGAAGAAAGATGCTGAAATCTTTAAAACACATCCTGAAATGAAAAATGTTGATATAACAAAAATGGGTGCAAACAAAGGTGAATTATATAATAAATTTGCAAACAGTGTAGCACTTAAGGTTGGTAATCCGAACGCAGCAGCATTCGGAGAGGCTAAGCTTATTGACAGTAATAATCCTGTTGTTAAGCCTTTGATTGTTGATTCAAGAACACTTGTTCCTGTAAGATTTATTTCAGAATCCTTCGGCGGAGAAGTAGGCTGGGACGGTGATACAAGAACTGTAACCATTAAAATAGACGGAAAAACCGTTACAATGGTGCTGGATAAAAATGAGTTGATGATAGATGGCGCTGTTGTGGCAACTATGGATGTACCTGCTCAGTCAATTGAAGGCAGAACAATGGTACCTTTAAGAGCATTATGTGAAACAGTGCTTAATAAAAATGTATTCTGGGATGACAGAGGACTTATAGTCATAAGTGACAGTGAAGGCTTTTTAGATGCCCAAAAGGATAAAGCTATCATAGACGATATGGTTAAGTATGTAACTGTTTATTAATAAAAAATATGATGAGCTCCACTTGCCATTATGAATGGCAAGTTGGAGTCTGTCATACTTAATATAACCGATTTGAAACAATCATTGAATATATAGATATACTCCTTGATTTAAAATACAATCAGTTTCAATTATATATAGACGGTTTGTTTTTTGAATATAAAAGCTTAAAAATGCACCTCAAAGACGGAGGCTATATAATGCCAGAGAAATCGAAAAAATAAAGGCATATTGTAATGAGAATTTCATTGATTTGATTCCGGCACAAAACAGCTTTGGCCATATGAATAGTTGGCTTAGTATACCTGAGTTCAAAGAGCTTGGAATTATCAGAGATGACGGTAAAGAGCTTTCAACGTTGAATCCTCTTGATAAAATAATTTCGTTATGTAACGATAAGTACGGAAGGACACCGATGTTTTTTGATGATGTTGTTATAGAAAATGAAGAGGCACTTGACAAGGTATCAAAAAACAGTATTATTATGGTATGGGGTTATGAAATGGAGTGGAACAAACTGTGTAACGGATATAGCATGTATAGGGAGTTCCGGTAGTTACCAATTAAATGAAATGAATGTTAATATTATTATTAATTATATGAAAAACATAAAAGAGGAACTTTTGAAATATAATACAAATTCTTATCATATAGAAGAAATAAACCTTAACTGTGATACTGTAATTTTATTTGCAAAGGTTATTTCGGAGTCGAAGAAAAACGGCTGTTTGAAAAATGACAGCCTTAAAGCACAGTTAGAGGAATTAAAACTGCATTTTGTTAAATTGTGGAATATTAAAAACCAAGATTGCGGTTATAATATATTCACAGGTTGCCTTGATTCGATTATAAATAAATTTGACTAAAAAGCATCGGATTTATTTAAAAAAATGATTGAAAAAAGATATAAAAAAGTATGTGAAATTAAATAAAAATCACAAATAGTTATGGTTTTTTTAAAGTTTATGTGTTATAATAAAATAAGGTGTATACGTTACTTATTTGAAAAATACACCTTAAAGGTGAAAACATTAAATGCTTAATAAAAGAAATTCTTAATTGTTTTCTCTTGAGTATTTACTTTATAAGATTTCGGAGGAAGCGGAATTTTAAAAAAACTGCAGATGGTTTGCTCAAAGTAGAGGAGGAATTGAAAAAATATTTCAAATACAGATGACCTCATTGCAATCAATGTAAAACCTGGATAAAAAGGTGATTAAAGAAAAAAATTATAAAACATATGTTAAAGGGAGGAATATTAAAATGAAAAAAACAAAAAAAGTTATTTGTCTTGCTATGTCAACTGCTTTAGCTTTATCTTTTACAGGTTGTAATAACAAGCAAAAAGGAAATGGCGGTGAAAAAATCAGCTTAAAATGGGTTTTTGCCGGAAATGGAATACAAAAGGACTCAAAAGAGGTATGGGCAGCTGTAAACGATAAAATTAAAGACTACAGCGGACTTGAAAATGTTAATCTTGATATTGAAATTTTTGATGCTAATGAATATGCACAAAAATTTATGCTTATGCAAACAAGCGAGGAAAAAGTGGATATTGTCCAGACATATGGCTTAGATTATCCGATGCTTGCTCGTGATGACAGTTTTATATCTATTGATGACTATATCAAAAAATCAGAAAACTTAAAAACAGCATTCCCTGAGTGGATGTGGGATTATTCATTGGTTGACGGAAAGCATTATTACGTTCCGCAATATCAGATTTTAACAAATGTTGACTATGCTTTTGCAACACAAAAGAGTTTAAGCGATAAATATATGGATGCAAAAAAAGCACAGGATACTTTCTTTAACGCTGAGACTTTTGATTCTTCTTGTTGGGATGTTATTGAAAATTATTTAGATGCATTGTCCGCAGCTGGAGAATTAAAGCGGGGGTATCTTCCTATAGGAACATTGGATTTTGTATTCCAAAAAGGCTATGAAGCTGTAGTACCCGGAAGATTTTTCATAAAAGATAATGATCCGGAGCATAAAGTTTACTATGTTGATGAGATTCCCGAAAGAAAAATTGCTTATGAGCGTGTAAATAAATTCTTTAAAAAAGGTTACATCAGAAGTGATATTGCAAGTGCAACCTCACTTAATGACCCAATAGGAACTGAAAATAGCTATACAATATGGCATAAAGGTACAAGAAATCAGCAATATTTAGCCAAGGCGGCATTGGCAGCAGCAGAAACTGAAGCAAAAGAACCGCTCACAATGCTTTTGACCAAAAATTATGATTATGTTCCTTTTTCTAATGCAGCAGGCGGTATGGCTATAGCAAAATCCTGTGAAAATCCCGATGAAGCGTTCAGAGTAATTGAGCTTATGAATACCGAAGAAGGTAAAGATGTATATAATATGATGGTTTATGGTTTTGAAGGTAAACATTATAACAAGATAGATGACAACATTATTGAGACTATAGGTTATCAAAATCAACCAACTTCTTCAGCGGATTACGGTCTATGGAAATGGAATGTAGGTAATACAAAATATGCTTATTCAACAGAAACAGAAGTTATTACACCTGATGTTTTTGATGATGCAAATGACGGACCGAACACTGTTCGATCCAAACTTGCAGGCTTTGTGTTTGATGATACAAATGTGAAAATTGAACTCGCACAGATCAATACTGTATTTTCCGAATATGAAAACTTCAACAAAGGTACAATAGACAATGTAGAATCTAAATTTGCAGAATACATAGAAAAGATTAACAAAGCAGGAAAAGATAAAGTTATAGACGAAGTTCAGAAGCAAATTAACGAATTTTTTAAAAATAAAAAATAGTATAAACTAAAGAAGTAGGCTCCGTATGAAAATTCGGAGCCTACAGAAAAAATATTTTGATAAGGTGTATTACATGAATAAACTTATTGTTGTTGATGACGAATACATGATAAGAAAAACTATACAAAATTGCATAATAAATTCAGACTTGAATTTTGAAGTTGTAGGTTGTTTTTCTAATGGAATAACCGCATCCGAATTTTTATTGAATAATTCTGTTGATGTAATAATAACAGATATACGAATGCCCGGAATGTCGGGATTGGATTTGATAAAAAAATTCTATCAAATAAAGCCTGATTCTAAATTTATAATCCTGAGCGGATATTCGGAGTTTGATTATGCACGTCTTGCAATAGATTACGGTATAGTAAAATATTTAGTTAAACCGGTTGATATGGTAGAACTGTTGGAAGTTTTGAAAAAAGTGGAAAGAACACTTGAAAAAGAACGAAAAAACAATTATTTTACCAGTAATTTTATATTTGAAGAAGAGTTCTTTTCTGCTTTGGTGAAGGGCGTTTTTATAGATAGTTCTTATATGAAAAGTTGCATTTCGCAAATGCAGCTTCCCTTTGACATAAATAAAGCAAAAGGAAAAATATATAAACTGAAAATTATAAATTTTGAAAGTTATATTTCTAAAAATTGGAAATATGGAAAAGAAAACATTTTACATGCATTTTCCAATGTTTTTGAGAAGCTTATGTATTTTGATAAAGCATATTCTGTTTTAAACGACGATGATACAATTTCAGTAATATGTTTTGAGTTAGAAGAAAAAAATTTTTCCGAACAAGAAATTATGAGTTTATTTTTGCAAACACTTGAGGTGCACGTTGCGATAATTGAAGAAATTTCGTTTGATTATTTTTTTGATTTGCCGGAAATTATTAACAGTAACATAAATATGAATGATAAAGTCAAGCTTATTACTTCCTACATTATGGATAAAAAACCTCAGGAAGCTATTTCCATTTTATCAAATTCACAATATTCACATGAATTAATGGAAAAAATAATTTCAAATTTTAAAAAATTAGGTATAGATATAAACAGACCTGAAAATGAAGATGACTACGATAAGTTTGTACAAAATTTGATTATACAAGTAGGAATTAATCAAGATAGTAAAATTAATAATATTATGAAAAGAGTGAATCAATACATTGAAGACAATTACAGCAAAGAAATTACAAGAATAGATATTGCAGCACATGTGTTTTTAGATCCGTCTTATTTCGGTAAATTATTTAAAAAGAAAACAGGGACTTCTATATCAAATTATCTTTTGGAATTCAGAATTAATAAAGCAAAGATTCTCTTGGAAAATGAGGATATATCGATTTTAAAAGTGTGCAATTTGGTTGGATACAGTAACCTTACATTTTTCACACGTAAATTTAAGCAATACACATCATACACACCAAATGAATATAGGAAAAAAGTTAGAAAAAATGAAAAAGATAATACAAAATTTCAATAAAATTATTAAAGATGAACATATTATAACGAAAGGCTCATTAAAGATTTCGGTTATAATATTACTTATTCTTGTGGTGTTAAGTATTATTTTTTATCTTAATACCATAGCGGTAATAAATGATCAGATAAAAAATATAAATGATTTTGATTTACAATCAAATACAGAGATAATTGAAAATATTTTTCGGGAAGTTGAAAATATTGTTAATTATACTATTACAAGCGATAAAATGCAAATCTTTTTTTCGTCGAATAATCCTAAATTGACAGATGAAATATACGATCTTGATATAAAAAATACATTTAAACCTTTTATTTTGATTTATAGATATATAAATTCAATATATATCTATACCGATGTTGACAAAAATATATGTACTGTTGATGGATATGTGAACAGTGAAGAGTTTTTTGATGATGAATGGTTAGAGGTAATCAATAGAGACACTTCGCAAACTTCAGCAATATTTTATCCGCGTGTGATAGGCAATAAATATCCTTATGTTGTAACATATATAAAGCAGTTTACCATAAACGGAAACAAGTGTGCTGTTGCTGCAAATATTGACCTTGATAAGCTTTATGATTTGTTTGATACAAATGAAGTTTTACCTTCATTTTATATGATTAACGGTAGTAAAATCATTTATAATACCAATATGGAGAAAATGTTTGAAGATATTGAAAATAACGATGAACTTTCAAAGGTTGTAACACTTTCGTATGATTCTTCGCTACGAATAAAAAATCATACAGGTAAATATGTTGTTTCCATAAAAAAATCCAAAAAATATGATTGGAGCTATGTTTACGTGAATACGATTGATAAGTATTCCAATGACATAGTAATTCGAAAAAACATCTTTATTTTATTGACATCAATTTTGCTGATTTTAGGCGTTTTGTTGATATATAAATATAATCGTAGTATTTATGAGCCTATAAATGCTATTGAGAAGATTATAGATAGCGAGTCGGAGTATGAAGGAAAGTTTATACCCGAAATAAGAAAGATATCAGAAAAAATTATAAATTATTCAAACGTTAATAAGGCTCTGAAAATTGAGCTTGAAAATAGACTTTATGAATTACAAAATTTACAATTACAGGTTTTGAAAGCCCAGGTTTCCCCTCATTTTATATATAATAGCCTATATACAATATATATGCAGAGCATACAGGATTTCAATTACAATCACATCACTTCAAAAATGATTTTAAATTTGTCAAAATATTTAAAATATAGTTTGAAAAATGGCTCTGATACGGTGCTTTTGGAAGAAGAAATAGAAAATAGTAAAATTTATCTTGATTTATTCAAAAATAGGTATGATGAAAT
Source organism: uncultured Eubacteriales bacterium (assembly GCA_900555525.1). Classification (GTDB taxonomy): domain Bacteria; phylum Bacillota; class Clostridia; order UMGS1840; family UMGS1840; genus UMGS1840. Next base: position 6,412 of record USLP01000002.1, on the reverse strand, counting down.
TAAAGAAGTGAATTGGAAAATTGATTCAAAACTGAATGGCTGTTCTGTTTTAAAGTTGTGTCTGCAACCAATAATAGAAAATTCTGTATATCACGGAATTTCTGCTTCTTGTCGTAAGGATGGTATAATAAGTATATTATGTAATACAGAAAATGATATGCTGATATTTACAATTACAGATAATGGGATTGGTATGACAGAGGATGAACTTCAAAAGATTATAAGTAAAATAAATTCAAAAATTCGTATAGAATCAAAGCATATAGGAATAAGAAATTTACATCAAAGAATACAGCTTATGTATGGTGAAAAGTACGGACTTGAAATAAAAAGCGAATATGGAAAGGGTACTACGGTAAAAATCAAATTACCTATTATAAAATAAGAGGAGAAGAAAAATAAAATGGCAACATACTATATTGATTCAATAAACGGAAAAGTTCAAAATAGCGGTCTTAGTGAAAATGAGCCAAAAAGCTCACACATAGGTTTGGTTTTAAAAGGAGGAGACAATCTTCTTTTTAAAAGAGGGTGTTTTATAAGAGGCGGACTTCATAATGTGTCGGGAGAAGACGGAAATCCAATTACCTATGGTGCTTACGGCATCGGAAAAAATCCGATTTTTTGTGGTTCTGTTGATATGAGTGATGTGAATGATTGGAAAGAAACAGACAAAAATATTTGGGAGTGTGTAAATGTTCCTGAAACTGAAGCGTGTAATTTCATTTTTGATAATTCTGATTTATGTGGAGCTTTAAGGTGGGAAAAAGAAGACCTTAACGAACAGGGAGAGTGGTATGATACTTGTATTGGCTACGGTGAGGGTGGCAAAAGTTTTGAACAGTATGAACATAAGATTTTTATGTATTCAAAGGAAAATCCTGCAAAGCATTATTCGCATATAGAGTGTGTGGTGCGTGGTGAAAGAACACTTGCAAATAACGGTCACGATATGATTATTTCTGATTTATCATTTATAAACAGTGGTGTTCACGCTTTATCAGGTGAGGGGAAAAGTCATAATATAAAAATTTCAAATTGTAAATTTGAGTATATCGGCGGCTGCGTTTGGAATAAGGAACAGAAAATACGCTTTGGCAACGGTGTGGAATTTTGGAATATAGCTGAAAACATCAAAGTTGAAAACTGTGTTTTTAATGATATATACGATTCTGCTGTTACACATCAGGGAGGCGGGATTGAATTAAAGCCTGCTGATAATCTTATAATTCAAAATAATATTTTCATAAAATGCGGTATGGCAGCTTTTGAGCAAAGAGATTTACTCCCTAAGTATGCGGTTTTTAATAACAATATATGCTTAGATGCCGGAATGGGATTTTCACGTTTAGGAGAGACAATGCCAAGAAGAAGCGAAATCTATCCACAGCCTATGGGGCATCACATTTTTTTATGGAGAATAAAAGAAACAACCGAAAATGCAAGATTTGAAATAAAAAATAATGTGTTTGGTTCTGCACCTTACGGTGGTGTGATTTATTCGATTATTTCCAAAGCTGCAGAAGTACAGATTGATATAAATAACAATATTTACAATGTGAAAGAAAAAGTGCTTCTTAACAGATTATTCGGAGAAGATTTCAAAACACTCACGGAATATCAAAAAGCTACCGGCAAAGATATCAATGCAACAGAGCTTTAATAAAATATAATTATTGTAAAAAGGTGAAAAAAATGGATTTAAAAAATATCGACAGAAAATATAAACCGCTTCCATTTTGGAGTTGGAATGATAAGCTTGAAAAAAAGGAAACCAAAAGACAGGTTGATATTATGGGAGAAAGTGGAATGGGCGGTTTTTTTATGCACGCTCGTAGCGGACTTTTAACGGAATATATGGGTGAAGAATGGTTTTCCAACGTAAAAGTAAGTATAGATGAAGCAAAAAAATACGGTATGGAAGCATGGGCTTATGACGAAAACGGTTATCCGTCAGGCTTCGGAGACGGCATAGTAAACGGTTTGGGTGAAAAGTATCAGCAAAAGGTATTAAAATATGAAAAAACAGAAAACTCAAGCGGTGAAGGAACAACAATCTGTGAAAAAGACGGTTACAGATTTTATTATATTTTGGAGCCATTTTATGTTGATTTATTGGACAGTGATGTCACAGCCGAGTTTATAAAAAATATATATGAACCGTACTACGAAAAATTCGGGAACGATATTGTGGGATTTTTTACCGATGAGCCAAATGTGGGAACTCAAAAAAATGTGTGGAGTTTAGTAATTCCTTGTGAATATAAAAAACGGTACGGGGAAGATATTTTAGAAAAATTAATTGAAATTTTTGAAGATGTAGGTGGCTATAAGGATACAAGAAAAAAATTCAGAAAACTTGTAACAGATTTATTTTCAGAAAATTATTTTAAGAAAATTTATGATTGGTGTGATAAACGGGGGTTAAAGCTGACAGGTCACATACTTTTGGAGGAAAATTTAGCATTCCAGATTGATGCAAGCGGAGCTTCTATGCCACACTACGAATATTTTCATATTCCCGGAGTTGACCAACTTTCCCGTAATTCTGCCAAATGCTCTTTGGGAAAGCAGGTTTCTTCAGTTGCTTCTCAGTTGGGGAAAAAACAAATTTTGACTGAATCTTTTGCTTGCGGGGGATATGAGTTGAATTTTTCGGATATGAGAAGAATTTTAGAATCTCAAATGGTTAGAGGTGTAAATCGTTATTGTGCTCATTTGGAAGGGTACAGCTTACGTGGCTCAAGAAAAAGAGATAATCCTCCGGCTGTTTATTATCAACAGCCTTGGTGGGATGAATATGAAAAATTTTCAGATGCAATGTCACGGATAGGTTACTTACTTTCGGAGGGGGAAGAAGTTTGTGATACATTACTTATTCACCCTCTTACAAAGGCGTGGACTATGTATAACGGAACAAGTAAAAGTGTACAAGAAATTGATGATATGTTTGAAAATGCATTAGAAACTTTGGAAAAAAAGCACATTATGTTTCATCTTGGTGACGAAACAATAATTGAAAGACATGGAAAAATCGAAAACAATAAGTTTATTATTGGTAAAATGAAGTATGATAAGGTTATCGTTTTATATGATGAGCTTTTTGAAAACACAAAAAATTTACTTATGGAATACAAAAATAACGGTGGTATAATTTTATCAATAGATGAGATTTCAGAAAATAATGTCGTTGATAATGAAAATATAACTTATACAATGCGGAAATTTGACGACTGTGCAATTCATTATTTTGTAAATTTGACCGGAGAAACTCAAAAATGTAAGTTTAATGTCGGAAGTGAAATATTAGATATTGAGACGGGTGAGTGGAGTGAATTTTACGGAGAGTATATTGCAGCTCCTTATACAAGTATTATTTTAAAGGATAATGGCGAAAGACATCTTTTAAAACAAAAATTTTTAAAACAACTTAGCTTGTCAGGTGAATGGAAAATTATTAATAAAACTATGAATTTATACACACTTGATTTTTGTAAATATTATATAGACGGAGAGCTGCAAGAAGAAAAGGGATATATTCTTAATGTTTTGTACCGTGCAATGAAATTAAATAGACCTTGCAAGATTGATATGGAATTTACCTTTAATGCAAAATATGTTCCGAAAGAAATGTATATGTTGCTTGAGGATGCCGCTAAATTTAAAATTACTATTAATGATAGCGAGGTAATATATAAAGATTGCGGATTTTATATTGATTCTTCTTTTAGAAAGGTGGATATTTCAAAGTATGTTAAGTCAGGAGAAAATAATATTTTTCTTTCCTGTATTTTTTCCCAAAGTGATAAGGTTTACAAAGATTTTTATGATAGCTTTAACCATACAACTGTGTGTAATAAGCTGAGCTATGAAATGGAAATTGAGTCTATTTATCTTATGGGGGATTTTGGAGTATTTACTGATGGCGAAATTATTCCGATAAATAAAAAAGCTTATAAAATAAACGGCAATTTTTATATTGATAAGCCAAAAGCTGAAATTACTTTATCAGAAATTGAAAAACAAGGATTTATGTTTTATTCCGGGAAAATAACAGTAGAAAAAGAAATCACATTAACGGATAATGACTATGCTTTAAAGTTCAGCAACGAGGGTGTAAATTCAGTTTTGGTAAATGTAAATGGCGAAGATGTAAAAGCTCTTATTTTTGAACCGTATGAGGTTGAATTATCAAAATATATAAAAAAGGGAAAAAACAAGATACAATTAACGCTTACAAATAATTTGAGGAACCTATTAGGACCGCACCATTTTAAGTGGGTTGAAGAGGGGTATATTGCACCACCTAATTTTTATAAGGAGCCTTGTGTATATTACGATAAAACCGAAGCTGATTTTGATAATTGCTACTATTTTGTAAAATTTGGTTTGAATGGAGGAGAATGAAATGGAAAAGTATGCTTGGAAAGGTATGATAAAAGATGGCTCAATTGATGAATACATAAAACGTCATAATGAGATATGGCCGGAAATGGTTGATGTTTTGAAAGCTGCAGGCATATGTAATTATACCATATGGAATGTTGATAATGAGCTTTTTGGATATTATGAATGTGAGAAAGGAATTGAATATGCTACTAAAGTCCAAGCTGAAAGCCCTGTAGTTGACAGATGGAACGAATATATGAAGGACATTCTTATAATGGAGATTGATACTGTAACAGGTGCTCAGCCGATGTTGAAAAATGTGTTTACTTTAGATTGAAAAACATATGAGGAAAAATAACGTGAAAGAATTAAAAACAGTGGAAAAAGAAAAAATTCCATAACAAATAAACCTTGCAATAAAGAAAATTTTGCAAGGCAGAAACAAAAATACAGTAACTGGGGGGAATCCCTCGTTTTGTGTAAACCTAAAAATTTACTCCAAAATGATAATATAATCTAAGTAGTTTTTGTGGGCTGAAAGCAAAATTTGGCTTTCAGTCCGTAATTACATTATAGCATGAAATTGCCGGCATGTCAAGGACGACCTCATATGAGGTCGTGCATTTTTTTATAATTTTTTCAAATTTTTTATAATAAATACAGTGGCAACAGCAAAAACGACCGCTTCGGTCAAAGGAACACAAAGCCAAACACCTGTGAGTCCAAAAAAATGTGCCATGAAGAACGAAAGCGGAATAATAACCGCAAACCCGCGCAAAAGCGAAATTATTTGTGCGAACAAGGGTTTCTCGATTGAAGTAAAAAGCACGGAGGTTGCGATATTAAACCCTGCGAAAATAAGCGAAGTGAAATACAGCTTTAGACCGATATCGGCAATCTGTGCAAGCCAAGCGTTGTTTTCGCTGTTAAAGGCTTTTACTATGAATGAAGAATTAAAGAATATTGCGGTATATATTACCAGGGAAATAATTATCACAAATCCATACGTGTATTTTAGTAATTGTCTTATATTTTTTATGTTTGATTTTCCATAAGCATAGCTGAAAAGAGGCTGAACACCTTGTGCGGCGCCTGTGAATACCGCCGTTGTTACACACGCAAGATTTGTTATAACTCCGTAAGCTGCAACGCCTGTGTTTCCGTTTAAACCGAGTATCAAAATATTGAAAACTATAATAACCGTTCCTGCCGCCGCTTCGGAAACAAACGAAGGAAAGCCGAGAGATATAATTTCACCTGATGTTTTTGCGCAGAATGTATTATTTTTAATTGAAAAACTGCTGTTTTTATGATGTGTGAACATTATTGCAAGGCTGATAACAGGCGATAAGCACGTTGCCAAAATTGCACCGAACATTCCCATAGAAAACGGAAAAATAAAAAGATAATCGAGTACAACGTTGGAAAGACTTCCCGTTATCATCGCCGTCATGGACAGCGCCGGTGCATTGTCGTTACGTATAAAGCAGAGGAAAATATTGTTAAATATAAAGGCGGGGGAGAACAGCATAAGCATTTTCAGATATATGTGTGTCATATCAAATGTTTTTTCGTCAGCGCCGAGAATATGCGTAACGTTTTTTGAAACGGTAATTCCGAGAAAAATTATAACAATTGAAATTATCGCACCGCTGATCAGTGTGTTTAAAAAATATTTATCCGCATTTTTACTTTCGCCTCGGCTTTTGTAAATCGAATATTTTGACGCACCGCCCATTCCGAGCATAAGCCCGATACCGTGAATAAAATTAAATACAGGCAGTGCAAGATTTAATGCGGTAAGTCCGTTAGCGCCCAAGCCCTGCGCTATAAAATACGTATCAGCCAAAATATAGCACGAAATTGCAGTCATTCCCAAAATGTTAAGGGAAACATACTTTAAAAAAGTTTTAAAAATATTGTTCATGATTTTTTCTCCTTTTAAATAAAAAGCGTCGGGATTCATGTCTTCTATGGCCTAATGACATGAATTCCGACGCAAATGCGCCTTATTACCCGGCGG
>USLP01000001.1 GCA_900555525.1 uncultured Eubacteriales bacterium | reverse complement strand
ATGTTGCTTCACCCAGATTTCTTGCTTCCTGAACTTCGGCTTCAATATAGCTGTTTCTGTCAAAGCTGATTGAATTAACCTTTTCAAAGTTTGAAAGATAATGTGATGATAATGAATAATCTCCTGCTTTATTTATAACCGTATTTGGATTTTCCTTGTTGTAAACCGTACCGTCGTCGTTAATTCCGAGCGAGAATACTATGCCCTGACTTCTTACTGTATATACGGCTGCAAAAGGTTCTGCCGAAACTCCGCCGATTGATGTAACCGTGCTGTCTACCGAGAGGATATATTCGCTGCCTTCTTCAACCGTTGCCGTAACGCTGAAGGTTTTGTATTCGGTATTTACCGAAACAACAGACGCATTTACATCGGTTGTTGTTCCGTCGGAATTTTTCTTCAGAAGCTTTATACCCGATATGGTTGACGGATTAACGCTGTTGTTGAAATTAACCTTGAATGTTGTTTCGCCTGCTGCAACACTGTATGTATTGCTTGGGAATACGCTTTCAACTTTGAGTGATGCCGAATTATCCAAAACCTCAATGTAATCCTGTCTTTCTCCTCTTGCAAGCGTATTGACTTCTTTTTCGCTTAATGCCCTATTATAAACTTTTACCGAACCAATCTGTCCCTCAAAGTTTTTAAACGTATCGCCGTATACAGATGTTCCGATATAAAGCTTCATATTGCTTTCATCACCGCGGAAGCCTGCTGTTTCTTCAGCCAAAGATACATTATATTCGGGCTGCAACGTCTTTGTTCTCAAATTCATTACGTATGTTTTATAAAGCCAAGTTGAGTTATCGCCGTTCCATTTTTTTGTAACGATGTAGCATCTCCAATCAGGCACGCTGTTCTGCCATATATATTTCAAGCCGTTATTATTTCCTATATACTGGCTGTATGAAGAATCGCTGTAACCCATCTGCGTTCCCAAGCCGTACCATGTAGAGCCTATTTCAAAAAGCATATCCGTTGACGGATTAACGCTTCCGGTAGAATCCGAATAGCTTAAGAACGAATCGTAATGCTGGCTTGCACCCTCAAATTCTTTAGGCTTTGCCCATACCATAAACGTTTGCTCGGGCGCATTCTTTATCGCCGAAACATCAGCCGATAAATAAGATTCATTATCAAAGCTGTATGCAGTTTTCATTCCGCCCAAAGTAATAAATGCAGACTCTTTTACATTACCTGTCATTTCCACAGCAGAATTATCCAACGTATTTATAAAATTGCCGTTTGCGTCTTTTCCGAGTTCAAATACCAAGCCGCCTGTTTGGGCAGTTTCACCGTTATAAGTTGAACCGCTGTCGGAGGTTAGATACGATACTGCAAATTCATTTTCGTTATTAACGTAATTCATTGCGGGAAAATCCGCTCTGTTTTCAATTTTAAACGTTATTGTATGCTCGCCCCCGCCAAGATCGCTTATGTAGAAATCTGCATTTCTCGAATATGTTCCCTCTCCGTATGTATCGATAAGACCTGTTCTGAGTCCGTTATCAACATTATAAGAAACGAGTGCGCCGTTTGAATGACACTGATAAAGCATTCCGATTGACGAACCGCTGAAATTGAAAATCAATTTATCGCCTATAGTCTGTGATGATTTTGAGCGTATATCAATTTGCTGCGCCAAGCATGCCGCTCCGTCTACAGCGCTTGTCAAAGCGGATTTCTCCGGAGTATTTCCTACGGGATAAAAGCTCCAGGTCGAAATATTTTTTTCTGTCCATGACCCCTCAAACGAACTGCTGTCCAAATCTGCCGCTAAAGTAAACTGCGGATTTGACATATCATATCCCGACAAAGAGGGTTTATCAAGCGGAGTATTTCCCAAAATTGAATTTTCCGCTTCTATCTGCAATTTTATATAATCTGCATATCTGTGTCCGCCCGCGTCATTAACATGAGGTCCTGTTGTGTAATAATTTACGACTTCGTCTTCGCTCAATACGCCGTCGCCGTTTATATCAAGCGTATGGTGCGTCAAGCCTCCGTATGAAAATTCGCCTATTAAAGCATTGTACAAGTCAACTGTTTTAAGTCCGTAATATTCCGCAAGCTTATCCTGCATTTCATGGTCTGTTCCCATGTTTCTCGATGCCGTATAAAGTAAAACTATTTCCGTGCTTGCATTATGTTTTTTAATCAATCTGATAAGACCTTCGATTTGTCTTAATTTTTCCGAGTCGGTTCTGCCTGAATCATTAACCGCAAACTCAATGAAAACAAGGTCGGGGTCGTATTTCAAAACCTCGTCATTGATACGATAAGCGCCCAAATCGGAGCCTGTTCCGCTTATACCTGCATTTATAACGTATTGTGAGCCGTATTTAGCGTTGAAATACTGTGCAAGACCCGTATATTCTCCGCCTAAAACAGGATCTGTGCCGCTTCCTATCCAAGTGTTCTGTTCCGTTATCGAGCCTCCGATAAACGCAACTGTGGAATAGGTTTTTTCTTCTGCCGCAAATACCGTGAAGGACGATATGAGCATTGCAAAAACCATTAAAAGTGATAATACTTTTTTCATTTTCTTTTTCCTTTCTTTTTTATTTTAATACAAATTGTATGAATATTCTTCAGCGGAAATCGAATACAGTCCGCCGTCTGCCGCCTCCATGACAAACAGTTTAACGTTTTTCCCTCCTTTTTCACTGTAATTTGTCAAAGAAAGCAATGATGAAGAATATGAATTTTTTTCAACTTCAAATTCCTTTGTATATGAGCAAACTGCCTGATTTGCCTCGTTATAAACTATCGCGGCAAGAACGATTATTTTATTTTCTTCCGTATCGTTTGTAACGGAAACGCTTATATTTGCCCCCTCTGCATTCTTTTCAAAAATATTTGAAGCAACCCGCAGCTTTCTGTCGCCTACCTTAAAGCTGTAAGCGGAATTGTCAGCCTTTGCTCCCAATTTCGTCTTTACGCCGTTTAAAATAATCTCATATTCGGTTCCGTAATCGAGACATTCCTCGGGAACAATTTCAACTTGTCTTTTTTTCGGGTCGTATCCGTTTACCGAAACAGCTATTTCCTTTTGCGTATCTTTTCTTCTTAAAATTATACTGTCGGAGCTTAAAGATTCGCTTGCCGCCTCATCATTCAAGTATACCGATATACTTTCGGACATAGGCGTTATCTCATCGGCATTTACATAAATAATTTTAGGTTCGGGAGCAAAATAAACCTTCCAGTCGCTCAAAAAATATCTGTCGTTTGCAATTTGCGTTTCCCAGTCATCACCCGTCGGATATAAAAGCGTTGCCGCAAGTCCCGTAATACGCTCAACCGCAATTGCATTCGGATTGTTTGTTTTCAGAAAATACTCGCTGCCGTCCGTATTCTTATCAAGCATTTTCATGGCATAATATCCGTTTTCGTTCTTTGCGGCTATTATTCGTACAGAGTTAAATCCGTTTTGGTCTCTTGTGTTTTCAGACATTCTATATGTAGTATATGTCAAGTTTTCCTGCGTTGTATTCCCCTGAAACACACCGTTTGCCGATTCTCCGACAATTGAAAACGGGCTTATGGCATTTTCGTTTACATAAACTCTCATTAGGCTGTTTGGCGTCGTAATAACATGGTTATCGTTTAAAACATTGTATACTCTTACCTTCATATCGGATATTATAACCTTGTCGGTAACGGGTGTATCAAATGTCATATCTATAAAATTATCCTTGTCCGCACGCCCCGCTTTTAAAGATACGTATTTATCTCCGTCGGGAGTTTCGCATACCTCCATATTGGAGGCTGTCCAATTTCCGTCGGAAAAATATCTTATTTTACCCGCAGTTTTCGGAGCTTCTCCCACAACATAATTTTCATCATCGGAAAAATCTTCGTTTACAATATAGTCGTTTTCTGCCGTAAACACAAATTCACAAGGCTCCAGACTTATACCGTTTACGGATTTTAAGCCTTCCTTAAAACGCAATATATAATTTTCTTCAGGCTCAAGATTACCAAAATAAAGGTCTAATGCCTTATTCTTTGCTTTTACAAAAACGCTCCCACCTAAAGCTTCGCCGTTTTCCTTTACAAATTCCACGTATTTATCCGCATCTTCGGCATTGATATAATTATCGAATTTCACCGTAATATGGTTTTCATCAATCTTAATCGCGCCGCCTTTTTTGGGTAAAACCTCTGTTATATTCATGGTATCTGAAAGCTCGGAAAAGCTTTCCTTATTTGCATTGTAGGAGTTACTTACTTTAAGTGCATCCAAAACCTCAGGGAATATATACATATCCGAAATTCCCAAATTATTTTTATCCGTATTGCCTCCAATGTAAAGCTTCATGTCATCCTGCGACGTTTGGATTCCGCCCGCATACTCGCTCACCAGCAAGGCTCCGTTTAAATAAAGCGTATAGCTCCATCTTTTTGAAACGCTGTTCCATTCTCTTGTAAAAACAATATTATTCCACATATTTACCGCGGAAGAAACGCTTGCTTTCTTTGTAATCTGAAATTTAGAATTTCTGTAACCCACAACATAAACAAGCTGACCGTTTCCGTCATACGAAACATTAAAATCGCTTTTTCCCGCCTCGTCTTCAAAGGAAAGCAAGGTTTTTTGTTTTGTATCATAAAGATTAAACCACAAATTCACGCTGATTTTATCAAGATTTTTTATTGCGGTACTATCTATATTTACCGTACCGCTTCGTAAATCGACATACTTTTTTGTCCCCGAAAATGATGTCAGTGATTTTATCTGCGGTGTTCCGTTATAAGAAACAACCGTATTTTCATCACCCGAAAAGGTTATATTTTCGGAGGATAAATCAAGATAAAATCCCGTATTTTCGGCATTCACCGTAAAAAACACATTAACCAGCAGCAAAGCTGCGATAAAAATTATTAAACTTTTTTTCATTTCAAAACCTCCGCCGCAGTATTGGCAAGTGCAAACCAATAAATTCTCGTCCAAGTATGATCGGGACCGGTAAATGTAAGGTAGAAATCATAATTACCTGCTTTCAGCGTTTCTTTAAGCGGTACTCTCATATCCTTAAAGCCTTGGTTTTCCCCCTCGCCCACTACAGCGTCGGTAACCGTAATTTCGCCTAAAATTTCACCGTCGGGACTGTCTTTCCGCAATTGAACTATACTGCCCAAAACCGCTCGCGGCGAAGCGCTGTTTATAACAAACTCATTGCAGTCTTCAAATACCGATACATTTTTATACTCTAACATTGTTCCTTTATTTGCCAGATATATGCACGGGTGATTTTTTCCATCTAAGCCGTCAGGTCCTTCAACGTACATTCTCTGAGCCCATGTACTTGTAAGAGCATCGCAGTTTCCGGCATAAATCTGCGTTACAATCCTGCTGTCAAGATTGTCTTTATAACCTATACCTATTTTTATAAGCGACGAGCTTTTCCAAGCTTGAGACGTAATATAAATGTTTTGCTTGCCCTTATATGACTTTTTGTTTAAAAACAAAGTATTTTTGTTCAATCCCGTTTCCGACCTCGATAACGTTTTCGTATTCAGCGTATATTTATGGGCAGTTTCAAGGTCTGTGCCTATTGCAATTGTGTATTTGTCATCCGTATACGAATAATCTCCGTTGAAATAGAAATCAAGCATATTTTTGCCGTCTCCAAAATCAACATTTTCCAAAACCGCGGTTTGGTTGTTATCACTGAACACAACATTTCCCGAAACAATTTTCGCGCCGTTTTCAACCTTTGCGTTTCTTAAATAAAGATAATCCGCTTCTTCATTCTTCATAAGACGCTCATAATTAGCTAAATATTCGCCGTCATAAACGCCTGCGTCAAACGGTCTGCCGCCGGGGAAGTCTTCATATGTCAAATCTTTTGCTCCGCCCGCAAGATAGTCCAAGCTATTGTTGTTATACGCATATCCGAAAGCGTGCGATTCGGGAAAATATCCCGGGTCCTGAACATACGGAAGCTCTGTCTTCGGCACTTCTTTAATCGTTGAATATGCTATATTATCGTAACATTCAAAGAACTGCATTAAGTTATCAAAATAATAACTTGAATTTGCTCCGTCTGCCGTTCCTCCGTCATGCGCATAGTTATGATGCACCTTTGAATAAAGTCTGTCGCTTCCGATAACAGCGCCGTGATAGTACAATATACCCGTATCACGTGCCGCGAAATTTGCATTATAAAAATCGTTATAAGCAACTTCCATAGGAAGTCTTGACGGAACCTTTCCATATCGGCTGTACCAGTCTTCATATGTTGAACCCGTGAAAACGGAACGGTTTGCGCCATGAGAAGAATTTTGATAAATAAAATGTCCTCCCGTCAAATCCTCGGTCTTTTGCAATGCGTTTCCGAAAATACCAAGTCCTCCCCTGGCAATATATCCGCAATCCTTAAAATCATTGTTTTCAACGTAGGTATACAAACCGGTAAGCGTTAAGCTGTTGCCTGCGCTTCCGTCGATACTGCCGTTTATAAACACGTTATCTCTGCCGCCGATATATACTCCGTCTTCGCCTCGCATAGGCGCATTGTTGGGGTCGGTAGGCGGAATGCCGTCAAAAGTATTATAAAGCTGGTTTGCCGTAAAGGTATAATGTGCAATATTTTTCATGTTTACGCCATCAAGTATGCACATAACGCTATTATTAAGCTTCGCGCTTCCGCCGATTGTATTGATATTTTTTATATGAATGTAGCTGCTGTTTTCAAGATTCATAACAAGCTGACGTTTTTTCATCTCGACTTTAAGCGTTTTTGCAGTTTTTCCCTCCGGCGGAATCATGTAAAGTCTGCCGTCTTCAACTGCCCATTCCCCCGGAACATCAATTGCATTTTTAGTGCAGGTGATATAACCGCAGTCTGTCTTTCGATACCCCTCATTTGTGGGAAACCACATGGTTTTCGTTGTCTCGCCAAGATAAAGCTTGCCTTTTTCGGACGATGTGATTTTCGCCGTTGTGGGATACCAGCCCCAGCCTGAAAGTGTAACGTATATTGCGCCTTTCCAGTAATTAGCCGGTTGATCAAGGTCAGTATCGCTTAACGCTAATTTTTCATTATCAACCGACAATCTTATATTACCCCTTGTCATAAAAAACGGACTTGTATATTCCCTGGTTTCCTTTCTTTCCGCAGTATGCGTATTAGGATGCCTTGCTTCGGGAACGGCTTCTCCGTCAATAAACAGCATATCTCGTCCCTGTCCCAAAGTCCAGTCCATATTTGCAATAACCATACCGTCTTTGTAATCCGCAAATATCGAAATAGGTTCGTTTGCCGAAATTGTAACTTTTTCGCCGTCTTTTGCTTTAAAAGTTATAGGCTTTGACGCAGTTCCGTTATTTTTGGGCTCAAGAACTTCTCTGTACACGCCCTCTCTTATTATAACCGTGTCGCCTGCTTTTGCTGTTTCGGCGGCTTTTTTCAGCGATAAAAACGGTGCGCTCAGACTGCCGTCATTTTCATCGGACGCGCTCGGAGTTTGCGCAACATAATATGTGTTTCCGCTATCCGCAACGGGCTGATATGCTTCCATTTCTTCTTTTACCATTGAAAAAATTTCTTCGTTATTCAAAATATCCGAAACATATTTTCTTAAGTCTATAGCGATATATCCGTCTCTGTAGCCGACATATTTTCCGATTTCCTCCGCAAAATATCTGAGTTCAAGCCAATAATCGCCGTTTATCATAATATGTTTGTTTTCGATTGTTTCGGGAGTATCCTCGGATATACGTCTTTTTGTATCGCCGTTTATAAAATAATATTCGCGGTTATCTTCTCTCAAAAGAAAATAATTTTTGTCGGGAATACTTTCATAATAATATCCCAATACCCTTGCAAGAGCATGAATCGGAAGATAGGTTTTCCCGTTTTGTACAACGGGAGTAACCTTATAATCATTGAAGTCAGTATATCTTCTGCTTCCGTTTACCATCATTACGGAAGATTTCGGAGACAACACAACAGCGGTCTGTAAAGCGCTTTCGTAATCACTGAATTTCAGGTCAAAGGGTTCGCGCGGAGGGGTATCTAATTTTTCTTTTACAAACTTTATTTTTTGTATCGCTATATATGAATCTGCCGAAATAACAACCTTATAATCGCCCGACCTCTTAACACGCACAAAGTTAGCTTCGGTTTCGGCATTATTTCCATTGCAAACACATACAAACTCATCATCGTTTACATTTAATTTCAAATTTCCCGTTCCGCTGTATGTAATAACCATTTTTGCCGCATTAAACGGAAAAAACACGTTGTATTCCGCTTTTGAACCGTTATTTAAAATCAATTGTCCGTCCGTCATCTGTGAATTGTCCTCCGCAGTATATTTGCTCAAATCCACAGTATATTCCTTTATTTCGTCCGCATAGCACAGCCCCTGTGATGCAAGTATTGCTATGAGCAGAAAGCAGGTTACCGCTGTTTTTAAAATTCTCATTGATTCACTCTCCTAATATTTGTGAAAGTCCAAAACTTTATAAAAAGCTTATTTTTCTTTCCAGTTTCTGAAATCGGATAAATACTTTTCATTTGCTTTTTCAAACGCTTCGTTCCATTTTTCCATCATAGTGTCGTTAAGACCGTTTTTCTCAAAAACGCTGACCATCTTATTGTAATATTCTTCAAACTGTTCATCGGAATTTGCCGTAAATACAACTTTAAGCGCGTCTTCGCATGACTGTCTTGTGTTCCAGAAGTCTTCCATTTCCTTAACGTCCGCAGTATAATCCCAAATAGCCCAGCTTTGCGCCAATATCGGATATTCCGTTTTGCCTGCGATTTTTGAATATTTCCATTCGTCCGTGTATTGCGCCTTCTGTCTTTCCTCAAATTTTTTATACTCTACTTTAGCGGAATATTTGCTTGCGGAAGGCATAAACTTGCGAAGAGCCGGCCAGCTTTCAAGACCGTATTCATAAAGCACATCGCTGCTTGTTTCCAAAAGCATTGCTTCCTCAAAGCGCTTATCTGTATATCTCGTGTTGCCGTTTTCATCCGTTTCGTAAAGTCCCGATTTCTTCGGTCCCCATTCCATATATTTCTGACCTGCGTCGGAATAGAAGAAGTCGATAAATCTTATAAACTGTTCAAGCTGATCTTCTTTTATATTGTTTTTGAATACTGTAATTGTTTCGCCCTGGTATACATCGCTGAAATCGGAATTGTAGTACATAAATCTGTTATGATTTCTCGGTATATCCAAAAGCACCTTGCGGTAACGGTAATTTTTGCCTGCCGCTTTTAGCTGTTCGTCTGTAGGAGGTACGTCGTTGCCGTAGAATACAGCGTATTCACCATTTAGCTTTTTAGTCGCAAAAGCGCTGCTGTTATCTGCCAAAGCTTCTTTGGAAGCCAAGCCTTCACGAATAAGCTCATTATAGAATTTTATGGTATCTTTATACCATTGCTGTTTTACGGTCGGAACAATCTTTCCCGCCTCGGTATCATAGTAACCGAAATAGTCGACAGCGCTTTCGCTGCCCGCTCCCCACAAAGAGTTAAACGCTGTGCAAAGACTCCAGTTATCACTGCCGTTATGCGTATAGAACGGCCAAACCTTTCTGCCGTTTTCCGTAATTCCCAAATTATTTATTTTTACCAAAAAGTCTTTAAATTCCTCGGGGCTTTTAATGGTAACATCGGTAATGTCTTCCATTGTATACTTTCCGTTTTTCATATATATATCTTCGATTTCGTCCTGAGTTTTTGCTTCGGGATAAATCTTCTTTAAAATATCGTCTCTTACATAGAGCCAGCTGCGTGTATCCATTTCCCAAATAATGCTTTCATACTTTTCGGGATCCTTTTCGGTATGTCTCAGAGCTTTTGTACCCGTTCTTAAGAACTGATACATCTTGCCGTTTATTTTCATGTTTTCATAGGCTTCCTTCATTATATCGTCGGAATTTACCATTTTCATATAGTTAGGCGCCCATTTTTCGATTGCTTCGGTCAAATCATAGATTTTGTCCTGCTCGATACATTTGTTAAGCAAGCTTTTGTTAACGTCAAGACCAACATCGGGCCAGTTTTTTGTTGCCGCCATTTTAGCAATTTTCGCCTCGCCGCTCTCTCCGCTGTTGTCAAATGAATTTTCCGTATCGAATTTTATACCCGAAACTCTTTCCAATTCACCCAAAAACTTATCGTTTGTTGCTTTCTTACCTATTTCCGCCGCCTGTGTTCCGTGTGATTCCCAAACTATAAGGTCTATTTTATCTCCGGTCCAATCAGGAATATCGTCGATAACGTCAACCTCATTTCCAACCTCGTTCAGCAGGAACGGCATTTCCTTGCTCTTAAGTTCCTCTTTCTTTACACAGCCGGATGCCGCCGAAGCTATGCACAAAACTGTCAGTAGTGATAAAAATCTTTTTTTCATAACACTTTCTCCCTTTTTATTATATTTTTTATTTTTATTCTTTTACTGCGCCGAGCGTTACACCCTGTACAAAATATTTCTGCAAGAACGGGTATACGCAGATTATCGGCAATGTTACAACTATAACCTGCGCCGAAACCATTGCGTCGGGTGTTACGGTTATACTGTTCTGAATCTTTGTTACGTCTTCTCCTTTTTGCGCCGCCGCCTGTACAAGCGCCGCAATACGTTCGCTTTCCTTTATGGTCTGCATTAAAATATACTGCAAGGTATATAAAGCAGGCTTCTGAACATAATAAAGCGTTGATGTCCAGTCGTTCCATGCGTCAACCGCTATCCAAAGTGCAATTGTAGCCATTATCGGCGAGCAAAGCGGCAATACTATTTTAAAGAATATCGTTCCCTCTTTTGCACCCATAAGCCTTGAAGCTTCTATAAGGCTAACCGGAATGTTTATGCTCATATATGATTTTATAATAAGAATATTATAAAACGAGAAGCACACCGGAAGAATGTACACCCAGAATGTATCAAGCAGATTTAAGCGTGAATACAATATGTAGCTCGGAATTAGACCGCCGCTTATATACATAGGTATCATAAATATAACGTTGAACAGTTTTTTATGTTTAAGTTCGGGACGGGACAGCGCATATGCCGTCATAAACTGAACGACAATGCCGCAAACAACGCCTGTCAAAACTCTCATAACGCTGACAAAAAACGCCCTGTATATACTTTCGTCGTTCAAAAGCAGCTTAAAGTTCCCAAAAGTCGGCTTTCTCGGAAAAATTGTTATTCCTCCCAGCATCGTATCATTAGCGTCATTTAACGCTTTTGCCAAAACATTAAGATACGGAAAAAGCATAACAACGATAACAAAAATCATAATAATGTAATTTATTACTGTAAATATTTTATAAGATACAGATTCGTCATTTAACTTATTTTTTTTCACTTTCACCATCATCACATCCTTTTATATTATTGAAATATCATTAACTTTTTTTGAGAAGAAGTTTGCGGTAAATATAAGTATCAAGCTTATAAATCCTTCCACAAAACCAAATGCCGTGGATATATCGTATTTACCGTTTGTGATACCCTGTTTGTATATTACGGTAGATATAACTTCAAAATTTATGTACGGGTTTTGAAGTCCGTATACCAAATCGAAATTAGATTTAAACAAATTACCTATCTGTAATATAAAGAGCAGAACAACCGTCGGCATAATTGACGGTAATGTTATATAAATACACTGTTTAAACTTTCCTGCGCCGTCAACCACAGCCGCTTCATATAAAGTCGGGTCTATTCCGGCAATTGTGGAAAGATAAATTATCGAGCTCCAGCCAAGCGTCTGCCAAACCGTAAGCATAGTTATATTCGGAACAAACAAATTTTGCAAGGTAAGGTACAATGTCCTTTGAGAATCGGGATTTATAAACATTTTTATGTCGTTTATTATGCCGTATTCGCTAAAAATCGAAGTCGCAAGTCCGATAATGGAAATTGTTGAAAGAAAATGCGGCAGATAACTTACCGTCTGCGTAAATCTTTTGAAAAATCCGTTTTTTATTTCGTTAAGAAGAAGCGAAAATATTATCGGAAGCGGAAATACGACAACCAAATTTAAAAGGCTCAAAATCAAAGTATTTACTATAGCCGAGTTTAAATCGGGCGTTGTAAAAATCTCGATTATATTAGCAAACCCGACCCACGGGCTTTTAAAGCCCAAAAAGTAATCATAATCCATAAATCCGATAAGAAGACCCGGCATGGCGGCATACGAAAAAACCGCTGTCAGTACCAATCCCGGAATCAAAAACAGATACAAAGAATAGTTTTTTATTCCGTTTCTTTCTTTTTTTTCTTTTGTTTTTTGCACAATTTTCATATCCTTTCCGCTTTTAATATTAATTCATATACTTTTCGTAATTATTCAAAAATTCCGTTGTCAATCTGCCTGCATAAAAATCAAAATCATATATACCGTTTTCCAAATATCCCAAATCCGTGTTGTCCCATTGCTTTCCGTATGCAAAAGAGCCGTTTTCGATATAATAAGGGTGATTTTGAATATATACGGGATTATTTCTTACGAACTGTTCATCTTTAGAATATATTATATTATCGTAGACCTCTCCGTATTGGCAAAGATTGTCGAGATATATATCCGCATAAAAGCTGTCGTAATTCCCCGTATCATGCACATAGTTATGATGTATCTTTGTATAGCGTCTGTCAGACCCCAAAACAGTTCCGTGCATATATATACTTCCCGAATCTCTCGCAAACAGCGACGCATTATAAATATTGTTATATGCTATCTCTACCGAGAGTACAGACGGCTGCTTGCCCTCGCTGTAAAACCACGGTTCATAAGCGCAAAGCGAAATCGCTTCTCTGTTGGCATTGTATATTTCGTTTGAGTATATATAGTGTCCTCCGCATACTGTTTCAATCGTTTCATTCGGATTCTGCGACATATATATTCCGCCTCTGCCTATATATCCGCAATTTGCAATTTCATTATTTTCAACATATGTATACTTGCCCAGGAGATACAGTGCATATCCTGCGCTGTAATCAATCTTTGAATTTACAACAGCATTGTTTTCTCCATCTATATAGATACCGTTTTCACCCGAAGATATACAATCATACGATCTGTCAAACTCACCTCTTAGCTGGCTTTGGGCAAAAGTGAAATGGCTTATGTATCTCATTTCATTATTATTAAGTATACACATATCGCCGTTTTTCATAGTTATTCCACCGCCGATTGTCTTTATACCTTCTATAATAATGTTCTTCCTGTCAGTCAAGTCAATCGTAAGCTGGCGTTTTTTCATTTCGATTTCAAGCGTTATCATATTCTCGCCTGCAGGCGGTATCATATAAACATAGCCTCTCGAATCAACATACCATTCGCCTGCAATGTCGACTGCGTTTTTTGTTCCCGTTATATAGCCGCAATCGGTGAAATCGCCTTCTTCAAACCAGACGTCGGTATGGTCGCCGACTGTAATTTCACCTGCTTTTGAAGCGACTATTTTTCCCGTTTCGGGATACCAGCCGCCATTGGCAAGTCCGACAAAAATTCCGCCTTTCCAAAAATCCTCAGGCTGGTTCAAATCGGTATCGCTAACGAATTTCAAAGAATCTTCGGAGGAGTTCACAATATTTCCCATAGTCATAAAGAATTTAGGCAACTCTTTCGGCTGATATCTCTGCGATGTATTAACGTTTGGATGTCGGGCTTCGGGAATTGCCTCGCCTTTATAAAAGACCATATTTCGTCCCAATCCCAAATCCCATGCTTTTGCACAAAGGATTTTTCCGCTGTCAATATAAAAATCTTTAACAACTTCATTTGCGCTGATTGTAACCGTTTCACCCTCAGCCGCCTTAAATGTTATCGGATTAACGGCTGTTCCGTCATTTTTGGGTTTTAAAATTTC
Source organism: uncultured Eubacteriales bacterium (assembly GCA_900555525.1). GTDB lineage: Bacteria > Bacillota > Clostridia > UMGS1840 > UMGS1840 > UMGS1840. Next base: position 7,797 of record USLP01000001.1, on the reverse strand, counting down.
ACGGTATGTTCCCTCGTGGATAATAACCGTATCGCCGCTGACAGCCGTTTCGCCTGCCTTTTTCAAGGTAAGAAACGGAAATTCTGCCGAGCCGTCATTTTCATCAGAGGCAATTTCCGATTTTGCGACATGGTATATATTTCCCGAACGTTTCTCCTCGGTTATGTATGGTTTAAACTCATCTTCCAGCGCTTCAAATATTTCATTTTGCATAATGAGAGAAATATACCTGCTGTAATCAATTACGGCAATGCCGTTTTTATAAATTACATTTTTTCCCGTTTCTTCCGCAAAATAGCGAAGCGGAACCCACGTTTTTCCTTCTCTGTACAATACATAAGAAGATGTCTTTTCTTCTTCGGCATTTTTTATCTTTTTATATATACTTCCTTCACGAATTATATATTCAGTATTATTGTACCGCATAAGCGCATAGCTTTTTTGAGGAATGTCTTCATAGTAATACCCCAAAGCCCTTGCGGCGGTATTTATCGGAAGATACATGGTACCGTTAAAAATAAAAACGGTTTCCGAGGGGTTATTATAATCAATGTATCTTGTACTGCCGTTTACAAACATAACAGAACTTTCCTTTTTTATCGCAACCGCTGTCTGTAAAGCAGATTCATATTCCGTCAATTTGGGAAATGTAGATTCAAACTGGGTCGGCATAGCCGCATTCTCTTTATTAAACTTTATCTCTTTTACGGTAACCTTTTGGCTTGCGCTTACAATGATATTGTAACTGTCGGGCTTAAAGGCGCTCCCAAAATTCAAGTTTGCGGTTCCCTTATCATCAAAATCTATTTTATATGTATTTTCATTAACCGCAAATTCAAATGATTTATCGGGTTCTCCAAAAAAATCAACACTGTCGCTGTAAAACGGAATATAAATTTCATATTCGGCACTTCCGGATTCGCAAGTCAGCATTTTTTCGGAAACAAAACTGTTTTTCAAAGCCAAATAATTATTCAAATTCAAGCAAACGTATCTGATTCCGTCCGTATAGGCAAATCCTACTGCTGAAAATAAGAAGCAAAATATGCCGATAAGTAATAATAATCTTTTTTTCATTATAAAATCCTCCTATGAATATTATATAAAATGCACAAAAATAAGTCCATGATAGTTTTTGCGTTTTACTTGTCTTTTTTTGAATTCAATGCCGAAGAATACATAGAAAATGCACAGAAAATCCGCAGTACCTAAACATAAAAACACAAAGAGGACAGGCGCATCGCCTATCCTCTCTAAGATTATTGAAAAAGGACCCCAATATGAGATCCTTTCTCGGTTTTTTACTTTTCTTCCGCCAACGCTATTGCAAATGCTAACATTCGCAGTATTCGTAAATGCTTTGAATTCAAAGGACGAGGAGGGCGAATATCCCTTTCTGCAAAACAGCTTAAAAAGGACGCAATGCTTCTTTTCAGGGGTACGGCACAGCTCGTTCGTTTCAATTCGGTTATCTTTAAAAACATTACTTACTTCTGAAAAGCTGCGTCCAGTATATTCCGTAGCTTCCGCCGTTTGCAACGCCTATTCCGATTTCGGTAAGATTCGGATTTAAGATATTTTTTCTGTGTCCGTCGGAATTCATCCACGAATTCATGACAGCCGACGCTGTTGTCTGACCTGCCGCAATATTTTCAGCGGCATAGGAATACGAAAGTCCTGCGTTGCTCATTCTGTCAAAAGGTGAAAGTCCTTCTAAATTCGTATGGGAAAAAAAGTTTTTTTCCGCCATATCCTTGCTGTGCGCATAAGCAACCGCTTCAAGCTCTTTTGAATATTTAAGCGGAGAAAGTCCCTGTTTCTCACGTTCTTCATTCACGAGATTAAACACCTGCATTGACAAGCCGGTTTCTTCGGGAGCGGTTTCTTCGCCGTTGTCTGTTCCGCCGCCGATTTCATTGTTTCCCGTGTCGGGTTTTTCCGTTTGTTCGGGTTTTTGCGGTTTTTCGATGTTCACGTTTCCGTTATCCCAGCTTACATTACAATCAAGAAATTCAAAAAGCGCACGAACAGGAACAAACGTTCTGTCGTTTATGATTACGGGAGCGCAGTCAAGCGTTATATTCCCGTTTTGTGTTTCAAAAATATTACTTCCGATTGTGAATTTTGCGGTTTTACCGTCGGAATTTACCGTAACGGTTCTGTCCGTCTCATTCCATTCTACGCTTCCGCCAAGAGTTTCACATATACTGCGCAGCGGAAGAAGCGTTCTTCCCTCTTTTATAACTCCCTCCGAGCTTATCGGAGCGCCTCCCATAAAAACATTTACATTATTCGGTGAATATGCCTGCGCACCCGTTACCAAAAGCGCCGAAACAGCCATACCTGCTATAATCTTTTTCACGTTAACTCCTCCCAATAAAAGTTTTTGGTACTCAACTATGATAACATATTTTCTTCAAAATGTCAACCGGCAATATTATCTAAACCTCATAAAATCGGGTATTTTTAAATTTTTTCATTTCTTTACAGCTATTGCATAAATATAATTTGCCCGAAAAGAATGAATAATAAATTTGAAAAAAATTAAAACAAAGAAAATTAATTCTTAAAAAAGAAAAAAGTAAAAGCGTATTCTCGGTATAATGCCGAAAATACGCTTACAAAATTTTTAATTTTACTTTAATTTATAAAATTAGAACGAAATGGAAAATTCAAAATCAACCGTTTTGTCATTAAGCTGATATTTTTCCAAAAGCATGGGACCGCATGACTGCGAACCGATTCCCGATACCTTATAGTCAATTCTTATATTTACTGCACCGTTTTTACGAATTTCATTTATATGACCTCTTTCGTTTGTGAGCGCCTCGGAATCATAATCCGAAACGTTAAACTCAAAGGATTCTCCCGTGAATTTGAGACCGTTTTCAAACATAAGCATACGTGCGTTCATATGATTTCCGTGCTCCTGCGGTCTTATATAATTAACATATTCCTTTTCGGGTGTGCTTTCATAAAGTCCCATTATGGCAGAGCCGTGCATATCAATGTAGTTTTCACCCTCCCCCATTCCAAAATATGTAAATTTATTATTTTTGTAAATCGTCTTAAACTCAAAACCGAGTCTTGGAAGGAAAATACAGCTTTCGGGTATATCGCCGTGAAGCTTAACGTTGATTTTGCCGTTTTTCATGATTTCATAAACGGCATTATAGCGGAAATACGGTTTTCTTGCAACCCCTGCCAAAGAACCCGAAACATAAATTTTGCCGTCCTTTGCTATGCAGGAATAAACCTTTGAAAAAGTTCTGTTAAAATTCATTCCCGACATATTGTCAGCCTCCGAATACTCCCATTTTTTGCGCACGTGTCTGTCATTATCGGTCGGCGCACGCCATGACGTTATTTTCACAGGCTCTAAAAGCTGTTCCTCGCCGTTTATTTCCATGCTTACGAAATTGCCGAGTTTTTTTGAAAATACGTATTTATACCCCTCACCCTCTGCAATAATAAAGATTTTATCCTCCTTAAGGCACGCCGATTCCGCACATTCGCTTTCGCATTTTACGGGAATATCAAGCTTAAACTGCTCGCAAGCCGTCTCATAACCGTCCGAATTTATCATATATATATTAAGATATGCGCCGAGTTTACACTCTTTTTCCGTTATCATATCCGAAATATCAAGCTCAGCGGAATTTTTCGGAAGAACGTCGAGCGTAAGCTCTTTAGTTTTCGCAGTTTTTCCGTCAATTTGTGTTTCAAGCTTGATTTTTGATTCGTTTAAGTTTGTAAAATCAAAAAGATTTGTGATTTTCAAGACATTTTCCGAAAGCTCGGCTTTCATATACTGATACGCACGCTTAACCTCATATGAGCCTGCCTTAAACGTTCTGTCATAGAAAACAAGTCCGTCGCAGCAGAAATTATGGTCATTTGTAAGCTCGTTAAAATCGCCGCCGTAAAGCGGAACACCGTTTCTTATAACCGTATGGTCTGCCCACTCCCAAACACAGCCGCCAATCATAAACGGATATTTATAGATTATATCCCAATAATCCTTAACCGAACCGGGACCGTTGCCCATTGCGTGCGCATATTCGCATATAAAATACGGTTTATGCGTTTCTCTGTTTTTGATATAACCCATAACCGTGCTTAAATCCTTCTTTTTACCCTCGGGGTCAATCCATTCGGAAATCTGCGGATACATTACGGAAAATACGTCGGCACGCTCCTCAAAGCCTTCACGTGAAGCGTCCTCGCAGTGTACAATAAGCGAACTGTCTTTTTTGCGTATGAAATCAATCATTGCAAGATGATTTTCACCGTGTCCGCTCTCATTACCCGTTGACCACATGAAAATCGAGGGGTGGTTTTTGTCTCTTTCGTACGCTCTTTCCATTCTGTCAACATATGAAGCTTTCCATTCGGGCTGCGAGTGAATCCAATCGGGATTTTCGTTATCGTAGCCGGCATAGCCTGAATTTCTGTTAGTAAAGCCGTGCGTTTCCAAATCCGTTTCCAAAACCACATAAAAGCCCATTTCATCGCACATATCCAAAAATTCGGGCGACGGCGGATAATGCGATGTTCTTACCGTGTTTATATTAAGCTGTTTCATAGCTTTTAAGTCCTTTATGTAGTCCTCTCTTGTCTGATACCAGCCTTTATAAGCGTCCGTATCATGATGATTTACGCCCTTTAACTTCACGGGAACGCCGTTTACCAAAAATGCGCCGTCAGAGTCTATTTCATATTTTCTGAAGCCTGTTTTTATTTCTATAATTTCGCCGTATGCTTCAATATGAAGCGTATAAAGATACGGTTTTTCCGCATTCCATAAAACGGGGTCGGAAACTGTAAAACTTGTGCCGTTTTCGCACTCGCTTTCGCCTATCTTCTTACCGTTATCCCAAAGCGAAACAACAGCCTTGCCCGAAAATTCAGCCGTAATTACGCTGTCCTTTGCAGATACCTTTATATCGGTAAGATGATTTTTCGGACGTGTCAAAATATAAACGTCTCTGAAAATTCCGTTCATTCGGAAAAAGTCCTGATCCTCAAGATAGCTTCCCGAACACCATTTCATAACATACGCTCTTACCGTATTTTCGCCTTTTTTCACAAAATCGGTTATATCGAATTCCGCCTGCAAATGGCTCCCCTGGCTGTAGCCGACAAATTTATTGTTAATATAAAGGAAAACGCATGAGCTTACTCCCTCAAAAACGATATACGTTTTTTTGTCGGTATCCTCAACACGAAATTCGCGCTCGTAAACTCCCATCGGGTTTTCATCGGGAACATAAGGCGGGTCTACTGGGTACGGATAATTTACATTCGTGTAGTTCGGGTCTTCATATCCGTATAACTGCCAGCAGGACGGCACGGGAATTTCGTCCCATTTTCCGTCCTCGCGGAAATCCTCTTCATTCTTCACGTATTTAAATTTCCAATTTCCGTTTAAAAGCGTGTATGCGCCTTCGTTTTTCGGTATGTAATAACTGCGCTGTTTCAGTCTGTTTACAGCAATATTGCTTAAATCTTCGTAAAATCTCATTTTTTCACTCCGTTCGTTTTTTCTTTATTATATCACAAAAGAACGCATTTGTAAATATAAATATATTTTTGCGAATATGAGAATATTGCTATTCTATTGACAAAAAGCCAAATTTATGCTATAATCGTAGCAGAAAGGACTGATATAATTATGGAAAGAAAAATCGGATTTATCGGAACAGGAAACATAGCGACAGCCATACTAAACGGAATTGTCAGCTCAAAAACGGCAAAAAAAGAAGACATATACGTTACGGATATAAATGAAGAAAAAAGAAACGAATTTAAGAACAAAGGTTTCAACGCAGTTGAAACGGGCTATGAGCTTGCGCGCATATGCGACTGCATTTTTCTAACGGTAAAACCGCAGTTTTATGATGATGTTCTTACGGAAATCAAGGACTTCGGAAACAAAATGTACATAACCGTTGCTCCCGGCATAACGGTAGCGCATATCAAAAAAATGCTCGGTGAAAGTACGAGAGTTATCCGCACAATGCCCAATACCCCCGCGCTTGTCGGAGAAGGGGTTACGGCGGTATGCAGACCCGACGATATAACGGATACGGATTTTGACTTTGCGAAGAGCCTTATATCCTCATTTTCGGACGCTTACATCATGGACGAAAAATATCTTGACGCCGTAATTTCCGTTTCGGGTTCATCGCCTGCGTATGCCTATATGTTTATAGACGCAATCGCAAGAAGCGGAGAAAGCCAGGGTATAGATTACAATACGGCGCTTATTATGGCGGCAAAAACGGTTTTGGGCAGCGCAAAATTACTGCTTTCATCTCCCGATTCTCCCGAAATACTTATTGATAAGGTTTGCTCCAAGGGCGGTACGACAATTGAAGCGGTAAACAGTCTAAAAGACGAGGACTTTTATAATATGATTGACCGCGCCATGAAGAAATGTACAAAAAGAGCATTGGAGCTAAGGAAATAATGGATAAGGAACAGGTATATCATGAGCTTTCGGAGCGCATGAAGAACGGGAAATGTCCAATATGCGAATTTGCGGAATACAGAATAAACGAAGCTTATGACAGATTTTTGTATGACGGAGTTAATTCTCCGCATTTACGGTATAAAATCGAAAAAGCAAACGGCTTTTGCTCTTTTCATGCGCATAAGCTGCGTGAATTTAACGACCAGCTCACTCATGCGGTTTTGTATCACGATTTTATGCACAACGTTATCGAAAATATCGGAAACAAACGCAATAAAATCCGCTATGACAAGCATGACGGCTGTTTCTTCTGCGAAAATGCAAGAAATAACGAAAACGACTATGTAAACGCATTTGCGGAATTTTTTGAAAACGAAAAATTTAAATCGCTTTACATAAACGGCGCAATGCTATGCGTTCCGCATTTAACTGCGATAAGAAATCTGCGTTTTAAAGGAAAAATCGCAGACGAAATAACGAAAATCACACTTGAAAAATATAAACGCCTAAACGAAAATTTATCGGAAATAAAACGCAAAAACGACTACCGCTATACAAACGAGGAATGGACCCGGGAAGAAAAAACGGCATGGAGCCGTGCGGTGGATATATTTAACGGAAAAAATTATTAATATAAAGGAGGTCTTTTTATGAAAAAAACAGCCCTTATTATTACCTTTTTACTTGTTTTTATGTCATTTTGCGCTTATGCCGCGGTCGGAGATATCGCAGGCAGTATCTACTCAACCGACATAAAAACGTACGTTGACGGCATGGAGATTCCGTCTTATAACATCGGCGGACGTACGGTTATCGAGGCGGAAAGGCTTATTGATTACGGCTTTTATGTTGAATGGCGCCCCGATACAAGAGCACTTATAATCAATTCTGGACGTATGCCCTTATCCGCCCCTGCGGTTGAGAACCGTGCAGACAATACTGTCGGCGAGGTTATCGGAAGCTTTTACGAAACGGATATTACGGTGCGTTTTAATCAAATGTTTGTGAAATCGTACAACATCGGAGGAAAAACCGTTATTGAAGCTGAAGATTTGGCAAGTCAAGAACCCGAAAAACAGTTTGACAGGGATTCAAATTTATTTTATAAACTCGGCAAAAGCGGCGCGGGTGCGAGCGCTGTTTGGGACGGCGATAACCGCGCGCTTTTAATCGACTTTATCCGTTCGGGCAAGACCGTAAAAACAGATGACGGAAAAACATGGGATATCGTATCTGCCGGACATTTCCTTAATAAAGAGTATCGTCTGCTCGCCAAAAACGGAGAACGGTACAAACTGCTTTACCTTAGCTTTCCTTTTCCC